>NZ_JAFLQW010000278.1 GCF_017313335.1 Phormidium pseudopriestleyi FRX01
CATCATCTCTTTTCTTTTAGGGATAGTTGTTTTGATGGTCTAGAGGGATACTTGAATGTCCCGCTGTCGCCCTTTGAGGTAGGCAGGAATCCCCCGGCTTTAGACGTGGTACAGTTCAAATATTAAAATATAACCCTAGTTGCAAAGGAGATTCATAGACGTGGTTGAACCGTTACTGTCTGGCATCGTGTTGGGTTTGGTTGTGGTAACTATAGCTGGTTTGTTTGTCGCCGCTTACCAGCAGTACAAGCGCGGGAATGATTTTGGTTTGTAAACCCATCGCCAATTCCTGACTAAAACAACAGCGATCGCCGCTTTCGGGTCCTGAACCTGGCAGAGGCGATCGCTGTTTTAATTTAGGGTATTCCAAAAAATAAATCATTCCTATTCAGTTTTTAAAGGAGTAGGGTGGGCATTGCCCACATAGCTGTTCGGTGGCTTCACCACCCTACAATTGCTATTTTATTTTTTGGAGTTCCCTTAATGACTCATCGGATAACCCGATGAATGTGACTGTCGTATTGCTGTAACGCCGTTCCCGAAGGATTTCCAGGGTGGGAATGGGTTCAATGGTGAGGCGATCGCGGCGATGTTCCACTGCTATTTCCCCATCCGGTGCCAGGAGTTCATACTGGGCGATCGCCGCCAACACAGGTTGATAGAGACTGCTGGCATAAGGCGGATCGAAATACATCCGGTCAAATTGGCGACCCTGCAAAGATTTTAACCGCGCCATCAGATCACCGCGCAGAATTTCCACCGTTTGATCCCCTTGCTTCACCCGTTGCAAATTTTCCCGAATAATCGCCAATGCACGAGGGGACTGTTCCATTGCCACAACTTCTACAGCACCTCGGCATAAAGCCTCTGCACTCATCGTACCGGCACCCGCACATAAATCCAACCAGCGACAGCCACTAATACTCCCTTGCCAAACATTAAACACCGCTTCGCGCACCCGTGCCGCAGTCGGTCGAGTTTGCTCACCGGATAAAGTTTTCAGTAACCGATTACCATAAATTCTAAGACTCATAATAGTTAGGATAGTTGATTCAGGTCTAACCCGAATATCTGGAGGAAAAAGTATGGTAAGAATTTCACAGAACCCCACCGGAGAACCCCTAACGACAACCCCGGAATTAGGCGATGTAGAGGATATCCCATCCCTTATTTTACCGAATATCCGTTGGCAAACCTACGAAGCACTTTTATTGGACTTAAAAGATACTGGTAGGGTGAGGGTTGCCTATGACCAAGGAACGTTAGAAATTATGACTCCATCACAAGAGCATGAAAGCTACAGTTTATCAATCCATGATTGTATTGTCGTTTTGGCAGACGAGTTAAACCTGAATTTGATGAATTTAGGCTCTACAACCTTAAAAAAAGAAGATATTCAGCGCGGATTAGAACCGGATCAATGCTACTACATTCAAAATGAGCCTCGGGTGAGAAGTAAACTCAAAATTGACCTGAGCATAAACCCGCCGCCGGATTTGGTAATTGAGGTGGATATCACGAGTGGATCGCTGAATAAATTTCCGATTTATCAATCCTTAAAAATTCCCGAAATTTGGCGCTACCGGCGCAGAGGTTTGGAAATCTTTGAATTGCAGAGTGAGGAATACCTACAGCGGGATTTCAGTCCGACCTTCTCACCGATTGCCGTTACGACTGCGATTCCTGAATTTATTCAGAAAAGCCGCAGCATTGGACAAATAGCAGCATTGCGAGCCTTGAGAACTTGGGTGAAAGAGCAATTGCAGAATCATGAATAAGGGAGAAAAAATGGTCAAAACTCAAATTGAACTCCCGAGAGAGAAAATAGAGGCATTTTGTCAACAGTGGAAAATCACTGAATTTGCCTTGTTTGGTTCAGTCTTACGGGAGGATTTTCGACCGGATAGCGATATTGATGTCCTGGTGACTTTTGCACCAGATGCTCATTGGAGTTTGCTAGATTGTGTCCGCATGGAGCAAGAATTAGAAACAATTTTTGGTCGAGAAGTGGACTGTGTTGATAAGGAGGCGATCGCCCAAAGTCCGAATTGGATTCGACGCCAAGAAATTTTAGGTACTGCGGAGGTTTTTTATGTTGCGAGATAATGCATCACTCTTAGATATCGCTAGATTTTCTGGATTAATTTTAGAATTCACGGAAAGCATGAATCAAGATGAATTTAATGGGGATATTAAAACCCAAGCCGCAGTTCTGTATTATCTGACAATAATCGGGGAAGCTGTCAAACGAATATCAATGGAATTTCGCAATCAGCATCCGGAAATTGCCTGGAAAGAAATTGCCGGAATGAGAGATAAAGTCACTCATCAATATGACCGGGTGAAGTTAGAGGTAGTTTGGCAGGCAGTCCAATTGGATATTCCTGAACTGCTAGAAAAAATCACCCCGTTACTCCCCATAGAGGAGGAGTAAGAATAGGAAGTGATAGCCTTTTTGTTAATTGTGTTATTCAGGAGTGACAGAAGGCTATCCACTTTATTGATTTATGGCAAACCGGAGACTTTATTCTAGGTTTCTATCTTGACACTCCTACCGATCGCGATAAGATTGCCTTAAATACAATCCAATCGTTAGAAATAACAGGACTAAAAAGCCCAGCAGATAAAAATTTGATAAATGAGTGGATTGTTTCAAGGCGACTCGAATCATTTCCCACCAAAGTAAAATTACCATGACTTCAGTTTTCATCCACAGCAAAACATGACGGGCGATTTGATATTGATTCTGTAAGTTTTCTGGGGTGATTGGGACAGGATAATTAAAGGGATTAGGAAAAAAATTAGTAATCGTCATGGCTAGATAACTGATGAATCCGATGCCGGGAATTAACCAAAAAGTTAGTTTAGGTCCCCATAAGTCGGGTTCGCCAGATTTGCAACTCAAATAATAAAAGCCTCAATGACAGGTTGCTTTTGATTGTCTCTCATTGACATTTTATTCAGGGTTTCAAAAAATGATAAATTAACGGTTGATTATCAAAATTTTCATAAATATTGGCTATTTTTTCAGCAAATCCTTTAAAATTGATAGAAATACTCGTTCAGGAACTCGATCCATGAAAATTCCTAGTTCAGGGACCCCCCGGTTGTGGCAAAAAATACAGTGGGTGATGAATCCAGTGGGATATATGGAAACCCATGCTCGACGTGATCCCGACCTATTTCAGGGGGAGGTTGTCGGGTTGGGGGATACCCTTGTCTTCGTTTCTCATCCCCAAGCCATTCAATACATTTTAACCCATGACAACAAGCAGTTAAGCACCCCAGGAAAGGTGAATGGAATTGTGGAACCTTTGCTGGGAGAGTATTCGGTGATTATGTTAGAGGGCGATCGCCACCGTCGTCAGCGACAATTATTGATGCCTCCTTTTCATGGCGATCGCATGAAATCTTACGGCGAAATGATTCGCGAAATTGCTACAACTGTCCTGAGTCAAGTGCCAAATTCACAGCCTTTTACTGCTCGTTCTGTGATGTCTCAAATCTCATCAGAAGTAATGCTAAAAACTGTCTTTGGGTTAGATAAAACCGGAGAAAATTATCAGGAATTAAAACATCTAATGACTTCCATGTTAGATGTTTTTAACAGTCCTGCTGCTTCGGGTTTACTGTTTTTTAAGCAATTGCAAGTAGATTTAGGCCGATGGAGTCCTTGGGGATATTTTCTGAGGATTCGAGAAAAAATTGATAAATTACTCTATGCAGAAATTGCTAATCGCCGTCAACAAGACTTGAGCGATCGCCTCGATATCCTTTCCCTGTTAATGTCAGCGCGGGATGCCGAAGGTGAAGCAATGACCGATAAAGAATTACGGGATGAATTGCTGACCTTATTGTTTGCGGGGTACGAAACAACTGCCAGCGCCATGTCCTGGGCCTTATATTGGGTTCATGCTCTTCCAGATGTCAAAAATCGTCTCCGTGAAGAAATAGCAAGTCTCGGGGATAATCCCGCACCGATGGATATTTTTGGCCTACCTTATTTGACCGCAGTTTGTAATGAAGTTCTCCGACTTTATCCGGTAGCGATGTTAACCTTCCCCCGGCGCGTCGAAGAACCGATGGATTTATTAGGATATTCCCTCGAAGTCGGAACTGATTTAGTGGGATGTATTTATCTGCTTCATCACCGAGAAGATTTATATCCTGATTCCTATAACTTTAAGCCAGAACGATTCTTAGAACGGCAATTTTCTCCCTACGAATTTATGCCCTTTGGTGGGGGTAAACGCCGCTGCATTGGAGCCGCATTAGCGGCCTATGAAATGAAGTTAGTGTTAGCCACCATTTTATCGGATTATGATTTGAAGTTAGCAGAAAATGGTCCCATTAAACCCCAGCGCCGAGGTATTACTTTATCACCGGCTGGAGGAATTAAAATGATTAAGGTTGCCGATCGCACCCGAACCGAGAAACCCCAGTTAACCTCTGTCCGTTAGAAAAAGTCAGACGCACCCGACCCTTAATCCAGCAGAAAAAAAAAGAGGGGGATGGAAACAGAATCCCCACTCCCCCTCCCTCTGATATAGCCGGATGTTCAGCCATTTTCTACCTAAGAAATAGGGGGATGGAAAACTAGGGAGGACTGGAAACCAGGCGATCGCCTCGCCATGACTCAATACTCCCACAAAAAAATTCTGATAGGCGTTGTCAAATCATCCTGATGTCAGTTTTAAAAAATGTTCTATACTGTACCCTTAATTCTGAACTTCAAGGAGACTCATCATGGACCTTTTTAATAGAATCATCCCCGATGGATTTTTTGACTTCTTACCCGGTGTCGGCAACGATGACCAAGAGGAAACAGAGGCGGCACGAGATATTGCCACTAAAGCTGCCAGATTTATCACTCTGGGACCTACAGGTTTTGTCCTGAGTTCTGTGTTTTCCCGGGTGATTGGAAATATTGATGTCAATCAAGTGGGTTCGCAATTTCTCAACCGCGTCAATCAATTGATTGAGTCCAATCAAACGGCAGCTAATTCGGCTCAGTTCCTCAACTCAGTGGTTGGAGACATTCGTGATTTTGTCAACAGCAATGAAATTATTCAGCGATTTTCTTTAACTCAAATCACTGATTTTGTCAAGACTAATTTGATTGAAAATACCACGGTTCAGCAAGGGTTTTCTGACCTGATTAATCGGTCGGCTCAAGGCAGTCAATTAGGGCGGTTTGTGGATGCAGATGCTGCCAGTAACTTAATTGAAATTGCTTTAGACGATATTAATTGGCCGGGAGGATTGCGGGGTCTGGAGGGAGAGGACCGCATTATTGGCAGTAGCGGTTCCGATGTCGCCAATGGCAACCAAGGAAACGACACCCTCTTTGGGGGAGAAGGGGATGATTTTCTCCGGGGTGGCAAAGATAATGATTTGCTCGATGGAGGCACCGGCAATGATATCCTGAATGGCAATTTAGGCAATGATACAATTCGTGGCGGTACAGGGGATGACTTAATTCGCGGGGGCCAAGGAAATGATGTTTTATATGGCGATGAAGGCCGAGATATTCTAATTGGAGATATGGGTTCGGACTTTCTTTATGGCGGTGCCGATGCCGATGATTTTATCTTACGGGCGGATGTTGCCGGGACCGATGCCGCGAGTGCCGATCGCATTTTAGATTTTAATGCTGCCGAAGGCGATCGGATTAAATTAGTCAATGTGGCTGATCTCTCTAACATCATCCTCGGCGCGGTTGATATTAATACCGACGGGATTGGAGATACCGCCATCATCGATTCCAATAACCGAGTCTTGGGTGTCGTGATGAATGTGGATGTTTCTGAGTTTAACTTACTCGATTATATTCAGGTAGTCAGTGCGGAAGATTTAGGGATTGATTTACTCGGATAGACTTGAACCCGCACCCTAAAGGGTGGGGCGTTTGCGGACAAAGCCCGTGCTTCGACCCTTCGACCCCCTTCGACAAGCTCAGGACAGGCTTCGACCCTTCGACCCTTCGACCCCCTTCGACAAGCTCAGGACAGGCTTCGACCCTTCGACCCTTCGACCCTTCGACCCTTCGACCCTTCGACCCTTCGACGGGGCTCAGGACAGGCGGGGCTCAGGACAGGCGGGGCTCAGGACAGGCGGGGCTCAGGACAGGCGGGGCTCAGGACAGGCCTGCGCGGCGTCAAAGCGAAAACCGACTTTTACCAACCGGATTTGGTATAACTCCCCCCTGGGTAAAACCCGGGGAGAGGTCTTGACAGTCAGGTACTATCCGTCCTAAAACTTTTGTAACTCTTCTTGTAAAGCACGGTAGCGCAGATACTGCTGCTGGAGGTCGTAGAGATAATCCTCCCACTGGAATGGAGAATTCAGAATGGATAAGTAAATCTCTCGGATTTGCTTCACATACTCGGCAGCACTCTGATAGTTCGTGCGGTTTTTCTTTTGAATATAGTGATGTACCACTTGCTCATACAGGCCGATCGCCCCCTCTGGATGAGAAGATTTCACCCGGTAGGCGATCGCCTGTTTCATGGCGACTGGACAACCCGGGGCCTGGGCCAAGGAAATCGCCGCATCCCACTTGTGTTCCTTTAAGTATATTTCAGCGAGAACTTCAGCATCATCCCGGGCGAACAGATGCATCTGGCGTTGGCAGTCTGACCAACAATTTAACTCCGTTGCCATCGACTTTAAATGGTCGTATAATTCGATGCAAAGACCGTCAATTCGTAACCACAGCAGCAAAATTCGATACAGATTCGGGCGATCGCCTCGCTGATAATAATACTCTATGAGTTCAGTTAGCAGCTCATTTGTATAAAAGCAATTCTGAGCATATAAATCAGCCCAATCCTCTAGGTTCTCTTCAGTTTTGGGCGTATGTTCTGCAATCCACCGTTCTAAAATCGCAATGGACCTGGGGATATCCCCCTGCACTTCCTGCATATAATTCGCCAGCATTAAATATTGCTCAGGGGTTTCCAGATTTTCCTCATATAACCGGATAAAGTTGTCGTTATCCCCCAGAATGCGATACCCATCCATCACCCACTCTCGGCTATTCTTTTCCAAACCACAACTTTCTAACGTGGCGATCGCATAGCGTAACTCATCCTCCGTAGAACAGAGGGTATCCATCGATTCCTTCAGGACCATATCCAGTTCCTCATTCAGGAACATCGGCCAATCGAATGCCGCAATCAGCGAATTCAGATATACCTGCTTCTGTGGCATCTCC
>NZ_JAFLQW010000254.1 GCF_017313335.1 Phormidium pseudopriestleyi FRX01
ATGTAGAGGCGATTCGCGAATCGCCTCTACATTTAGGGTTTATACGGAATCCTGATGATGAAGCACTTTCCAACTGCGGGGTTGATAAAACAGACATCGGCTGGTTACTTTATTGGATTTAACCGTAAATCTAAATGATTCTACGATATCCAAGGATTTCACCCCAGTTCTAATATAAATCTTGGCACTGTATGCACCGGGAACTAAACCGCAGTGAGGCAAGTGCATCTGAATTTCCACTCGTCCTGGAGAGATTTCCAACAACTCATTATCACTCGCGGTTGTTAGATATAACACATACTCGCGATCGCCTCCTAATCCCGTGAGTAAAAACCCCAAATTGGCATTCTCAAAATATCCGGATGACTTACATTCTACGGATAAATAAGCCGGTTCCCCCGAATTCACAACCTCCAAAATATTGCCCGCTTCATCTTTAAAACAAACCTGGGTAATATCTAACCCTATGCTTTCTTCGGGGGATTTTTGTGGGAGTACCATTGCGCCGGTTGCCTTATCCGTCCCACTCAAACAGAGGTCTTCCTCATAGTGGCGAATCACCGATTCGGTTTCTCCGGAGGTAATCAGTTGGCCTTTCTTCAAATAAATCGAGCGATCGCAAACATTCAGCAAACTGTGGGAATTATGAGACACCAGAATAAAAGCAGTCCCCGTTTCCCGCAATTCAGCCAACCGTCGATGACACTTAATTTTAAACTTAACATCTCCTACAGCTAACACCTCATCAATCAGCAGAATATCTGGATTAATATGAGCCGCACAAGCAAATCCTAATCGCGCCGCCATCCCCGAACTATAGGTTTGAACCGGCGCATCAATAGCATCATCAATCTCTGCAAACTCCACCACTTCATCAAAGCGTTCCTCGATTTCTCGGGTCGATAACCCCAAAATCGACATATTCGCATAAATATTTTCTCGCCCCGTTAAAATTGGATTAAATCCCGCTCCCAAGGCAATTAAAGGCGCAACGCGGCCTCGAATTTTCACCGAGCCGGTATCCGGGTGAATTAACCCACTAATAATCCGTAATAGGGTACTTTTTCCGGCTCCATTCGCTCCCACTAATCCCAGGGCTTCCCCCTGCCTGAGTTGGAACTCAATATCGCGCAACGCCCAAAATTCTCCCTCTCGAAGCACATCGCTTTTTCTGCCACCTCCAAATAATTCCGCCGCAATATCTCGCACTCCATAGAGCAAAGATTTCTTTAAATTTCGACAAAATTTCTTAGAGAGGTTTTCCACGGAAACCAACAAATCAGAATCATCGGAAGCGGGAGGGGTAAAATTTTGTTGTTTCAATTCTTCTATTATCATCAAGAACTCACTCTTTCGATTGCAAATGGCAAGGCAATTCTGAATCCCACCCAAGTTACCATTAATCCGATTAAAGTGAACAAGCTGGCAATCCAAAACCCAGTCTGCTGGGACAGGATTCCCGTTGTAGCTAACTCTCGCGTGGTGACTAATAATGGGGTCACGGGATTTAGTTTGACGATTGTCGCAAAGGTGCCCTCTTCGGGAACGGGATAAACCACTGGGGTGAGAAATAACCATAATCCCGTGAGCATGGTTAATCCTTTAGAAACATCTTTATATAAAAGACCGAGGGGGGCTAATAAAATGCCAAAAAATGTTCCGAGTAAAATTAAATGAATTAAGGCAACTGGCGCTAAAATTACGGTCCAACTGACCGGGACTCGAAATATCAGGAATAACGCGCAAATTAAAATCATTTTGATGCCAAAGTTAAACCCGACTTCCCCTAATTTTGCTAAGATTAAGGCTTCTCGGGGAAATTTGACTCGGGCTAACATGGGTTTAGCATCAGATGAGGCTTGAACAGGACCTTGTAAGGATTCAACAAAGGTTTGCCATAGTGCGGTGCTAAACATGACATAAGCGGGATAGGGAATGTCGGTTTCCCCAATGGAAATGGCTCTGGCATTTCCCGCTAGAGTAAATCCTACTGCCATTGCGATCGGGGGAATAAATGCCCAAGCAATTCCTAGAAAGGACTGGCGATATTGAGCGCTGATATCCCGAACCATCAGTCGCCATGCCAGCGATCGCGCTGCCAGCAAATCCCGCCACATTTGTCGGAACATTCGTTTCGGATGTCGGAGTTCACTTTGGGGAGTATAAATGTATTCGGGTCGCATATTTTGTTTACCGACTGGACATAAGTAAAGAACTGGAAAGGGGGAAAAAGGGGGCGATCGCACCCTGAAATATGGCTTTTTTTTTGCAGTATTTCAGAATGCCATGAACCGCTTACGATTGAGATAACTAGGGCGTGGGAGCGTTCTGTTCCTCCCGTGGGGTTTCTGTTGCCATCACTGGTTTAATTTGGATGGGTTCAGATTGCTGTTTGACGTAGCGATCGCTCAGGTAACGATTGAGTAACTTGTCCAAAGGACAGAGAATCCGTCGCTCAAAAAAGCCACTTTTAATCCCAAAAGTCAACCGTTCACTTAACGGCATCAAAATTGACTTTCGGCGTCGCCATCCCATCCGTTTATACTTGACTTGAAAATAAGCATCTTCGTCCAGATTCCATTTATCCCGTAAGCGGTGTAAACTATTCAACTGCCACGCATCACTCCAGCGCAGCATATAGAAAGGTAAATCCGTCAATTCCAGGGGAGGACCGGGAACATAAGTCACCAGGGACGCAGGCTCAAAATAGACGGTTTCCCCAGCTTCTTTGACGCTCATACAGAAGTCCAGATGTTCTTTTGTATTCAGCATCCCTTCATCCAGGGGTCCGAGGCGATCGAAAATCGCGCGACGCACCAAAACACAATGAAATTCAGCCAGTTCCGTTTCCTGTCGTGAGAGTTCGTCGCGCACTTCAGCCACCCGCTTCCCTTGCTTATACATTTTTTCCCGCAGTCTGCGCCGGGGACGTTCCCCATTATTGTCTGTCCAAATATGGGATTCTCCCCCGGCAAAATGGACGATTTCATGAACGGGTTTATCTTGGCACATCAGGGGACCGACGACGGTGGCATGGGTTTCTTCCGCACAGTCTATCAATCGTTCCAACCATCCGGGACTGACAATGACATCGTTATCCAGGAACGCGACATATTTGGTTTTAACCTGACTCAAGCCAATATTGCGACTCTTATTCGGGGATAAATAGCGATTAACTCGAATCAAGTGAAACTCATGCAAGCGAGCTTGTTCTTCTAAATACTGGCGCACTCCATCGGGAGAGTTGCCATCCACATACACTAATTTAAAGGGAATATCTGTGTATTGGTAAATGCTTTCTAGGGATTCACGAGTGCAACTAAATCGTTCCCGAGGAACAACAACAATGGTCACTTGAGGTTCTGTCATGGTTGATTTTTTCCTTAAACTGTAGATTGCAAATTCAGTGAATTATCCAAAATCTGGATAAAACTTAATTCCCTAAAATTATTCGTTTTGGACTGGAATCAACTGAGAGGTTTGGGGAGACTCGGCTGTTGACGGTGAGTTCAGTACCTGCTCATAAATCTCCACGAGGCGATGGTTTAGGGGGTTAATATTGTAGTGGTTTTCTACTTCCATGCGCCCTGCTTGACCCAGTTGACCCCACCGTTCCGGATGCTCAATTAACAGCTTGATTTTTTCAGCTAATCCCTGAGCATCTCGTTCGGGAACTAAAAAGCCCGAAATTCCATCCCGGACTAATTCTGGAATCCCCCCATGATAGGTACTAATCACAGGCAAACCCATCGCCATTGCTTCTTTTAAAACATTAATTGGCGCATCGCAGTCGCCATCGGTAGCGGTGACACTCGGGGCCATAAATAGATGAGAATTTGCCAAAATCTCTTGAATTTCGGGCTGAGTTTTCCATCCGAGTAACTGGACTGAATCTTTAACTTCCAGTTGGTCAATTAATTGGGCTAATTCGGCTTTTAAAGGACCATCGCCAATAATTTGATACTTTAAATTGGGATAGTCTGGAATCAGTTTAGCTACGGCCCGAATTCCGTACTCAATTCCCTTTTTTTCACTGAGTCGTCCCGTAGTGGTAATGAGGATTTTTCCATCAACAGGAGGACGAGGGGGAGAGAAGGTAAAATCCCGAGGTTCCAGTCCGGAACGGACCACCGCGAGGCGATTGGGGTCACAGCCAATGCGGATGAGTTCGCGCTTGAAATAGTCGCAGTTGGTCATAAAAAAGTCACCCTTTTTAAACAGGGGTTCGTAAACGCAGTCGCCATGTTCTTGCAGGTAAAGGCTAATATCAAAGCCGCGAAAGGTGGTGACTAATTTAGCGGAAGGGAAACAGATATCCCGAAATGAAATTCCCCGTAATCCCAGGTCCCCAAATTGACAATGAATGATATCATAGGGCGCTTTATCCAGGGTGGGGAGGGCGACATGGAGTAACCAGAAAGTCGCTGCTGGGGTGCCATATTTAAAAACGTTGAGCGATCGCAGCACCACTCCGGGATTTTTGGTGAAATGAGTGGCCAATAATTTCAACCCATTCAGCCAGCGGACTGCATAATTTGAGCTGATTTCCGGTAAGGGATAGGTGCGATCGAGTAGGTTATATTTTTCCACATCGGGATGCATCTTTTCCCGATTTTTTTCCGGGATACCTTCTAGGGGATAAATATCAACTTCATGATTGCGATCAATCAAGCCCGTAATTTGATTCAGGATGAAAGTTTGGGATAATACTGGAAAGTGGCGGACAATCAAGGCTATTCTCATCGGTTTTTCTCATCTGCTGATAGTTAAGCTAGATTTTTTTAAGAAATTTAATGATTGTTACTGTTTTATGAATTTTAGATATTTAAGTGAAATTTTTATCATTAATAAAGTTAAAATCTCAATAGTAAATTATCTTTAATTTTGGTGGTTTTTTAGAAGTTCATCAAAAAATGAGACTTACCCATTTTTCGCGGATTGACTGATTTCGGTGTTCACGGTACTGGGGATTTTAATTCCAGATTTATTCGGTAGAAAATCCGTGAACAATAGCTTAAATTTTCCCCCAGCCTTAACCCATTTCATCCAGATTAAAAGGCCCATAAACTCTAATTTGTATTTTAAGTCATTGGGGCGGTTATCCTTGCCAATTCTAAACCAAATTCGCAACGGGGGCTTGAGGTCTGAGAGGATAAACTTGAGAATTAACAATGGAAAATTGGGGCGATGGCGGTTGAGATGATAGGTGGCCCTTGCCACTCTCGTCACCTTTTTCTGGAGTTGTTTGACTGAATCTCGGGCTGGATGACAGATGGAAGCATCAGCTGCATAACTTTGGGCGTAACCCTCCGCAAAAACGCGATTTCCCCATTCGCGATCGCCGCCTGATTTCAGGTTTGAGTTAAATAACCCGACTTGCTCAAACACTTGTTTATAAGTAAAAACATTGGCCGTTGCCGCAAATTTTTCATGTTCCAGATAATATTCTTGCTGCAAAAAGAAAAATTGGTCGTAGAGTTCCGCAGCGTTTGGACGGTTGGGATTTTTAAAAGAAAACTGAATATGACCCCCCACCAATCCACAATTAGGAATCGCTAATAAATGAGCCGTTCCCTTCTCCAACCAATCGGAGTGGGGAATACAATCGGCATCCGTAAAAGCCAGAACTTCACCTTTAGCCTGTAAAATTCCTTTGTTGCGAGCGGTATAAGAACCCGGAGAAGGTTCTACCAGCATTTTCGCTTGTTTAAATTGGCGAACGACTGGCTCAATACTTTCATCCGACCCATTGTCAATCACCAAGACTTCATAAAGATATTTTGGATAGGTTTGCTTTTCTAATGCCTCCAAACAGAGTTGAAGTTGTCTCCGGTCATTCAAAACCGGAATGATAATAGAAATAAAGGGTTGAGTTTGCTGATACATTTTTTTTCTTTGATTAAACAAAGAAGGGTTAGGATTGGCAAGTCTAGTTCCCTTTGGGCAAGATATAAAGTTACCCCTATGAAGGATTTTTCGCTAATAGGCAAATGCTCGCTTCAGTGGCGATCGCCCCAAAGACTGCAAATCTCCCGATGGGCGATCGACCAATTCTGCGATTATCTCTCCTCGCTCATCTATTCCCGATGATTAGGATGAACCCTTTCAAGCGTGGTCAAGGAGAGAGAGGAAAAAGGTATTGGAAACTACTTTTAACAGGTAATTCTAAGAATTGACGCTGTAAAAGACTTATATCAGTTTTATCCACCCCCGACACCAAACTCCTCTACCTAGGGGATGAGTTATTAACATTTTATAATCCATATCCTCCGTTTAATATAGCCTGAAAACCTTCCTCTATCCCCTGCTAATAGGAGATTTGCCGCTCTTAAGTTAATAATAATTTGTAGAAAGAATTAGTCATTTTTTGGCGAATATCTATCGAGTCCCTATCCCACACCCGGGAAGATTACTATAGACAAGTTTTTTAACTGAGGTTTTGCCATACCCCTAAGAGCAGCCCTTCTCACTGCTTCCTGAGTTGTCGGAGTTCAGATTTTTTCAACATATCTTAACCCTAGGGTCCTCTAATTTCTACTCATATCTTGAGTTAACGGTCAATCTATCAAAAGAAGTAAACCGAGGTGATTTTCCAAGTTAGCCTAATCCGTCAACCCTCCTGGAGTAGAGAGGGTCGAATCTGTGCTGTTTTTCCATTCTAAATCGCCCTCGTGCCTGTGCTGATGCCACCCTACTTCGCCCCGGGTTCCGGTGTACTTGGGCCGTCCAATTCTGCACATAGGCTAGATCGTAACGGTCCGGTGAAGTCATGATGTTGAAGTTAGGGACGAAACCAGTTGCTTTGTACTCGATTGACATTAAATCAGCAAGAGTTGACTAGGAAACCCGATAAAAAACGACTAAAGTCATGTTAGTTTTTATTGGAAAATAAAAAGCCATCGAGTTAGGATTGGTATTCGTCTATGGCTCGATTGGCTTCAGCGTCGGCTAGGGCGTTGTTGGCTCTGCGGACGTGCTCGGGGGGGGCGTAGCTTTCAAATTGATTGAGGAGGGATTTTACTTGGTCATAGAGGGGTTTTAATTCTGGTTTTTTGACGCGATATTGGCCGAGGAGTTGTTTGACCATGAGTTCACTATCGGCGCGGAGTTGGACGCGGGTTGCTCCCATTTTTAGGGCGGTTTCTAGGCCAAGGATAGCGGCTTGATATTCGGCTTGATTGTTGGTGGTTTCTCCTAGGTATTTACAGACTTTGTTCAGGACATTTCCCTGTTCGTCAAGGAGGACTGCACCGGCTCCTGCTGGGCCGGGGTTACGGCGAGAGGCTCCGTCGGAATAGATTATGATATACATTAAGAATGACTCCTTTAGGGGTGAATAGGTATTGTACTGCAAAATGGAGGGGCGATCGCAATTTTTTGATTCAGAATTAGATCCCGTGGTGGAGATGCGATCGCCGGATGGGTTAGGGATATTCAACAATTAAGGGTCCATGCGGTAGCAAGCGGCGATCGGCATGGGCTTTTTTATTGAGGGCATGGAAGGAGGCAATGGGAATCTGTTCACTAACCGGCAATTCACTGAGATTTTCCACTTCCCAAAAAACGGCCCAAGTGCTTTTATCCAGTTGTGCTGAATCGGGGCGAAATCGCTTTTCTCCAGGATATCGACCGCGACGGGAGGGCAGGTGACCTTGATAGATGCCATGCCACGCTACGGACATCAAAAGGGGTTTATCGGAGTCAGGATGGGAGGGGTAGATAAACACTTCTACTGCTTGACCTTTTCTGATTTCATCCGCTTCCCGAAACAGTTCCCAGGCATCACTTCCGAAAACAACTTTCCCCTCGCGATCGCAAGTTTCCTTGCCGGAAATTAAGTGGGGTTCGGGAACGTGGGCCAGAATTGCAAAGGCTTTGGTGATGGTCATTTAATTTAACATCCTTAGATTTTCAGACTCAAGGGTTACCTGGTTGTCGTCACCGAGTTTTTTCGGTTTCCTAAGATGGTTATTCAAAGGACTGAATTTTCGGCTAATCTCAGTTTACTGGTTTTCTGGAGAAACAATGATATCTGCATTACTTTTTGATTTAGATGGAACCCTGTGCAACACTGACCCCACTCACTTTCAAACTTGGGTGGAACTGTTGCAAGACTATGGGATGGAGATTGATGAAGCTTTTTATCAATCCCGGATTACCGGACGGCTGAATGAGGCAATTATTCAAGATTTGTTACCTCAATTTTCACCGTCCCAGGGGAAGCAGATTGCGGATGAAAAGGAAGCGCGTTTCCGCAAACTCGCTTTAAAACTGGAGCGATTAGCCGGGGTTTCCAATATTTTAGCATGGTCTGAGGAACGGGAATTATTGCGATCGCTCGTTACAAATGCTCCCCCAAAAAATGTAGAATTCATGTTACAAGTGTTAGGATTAACCGAGATGTTTAAATCGGTAATTCTAGCAGAAAATTTGCCTGCTGGCAAGCCCGATCCGCTCCCTTATCGCATAGCATTGTCAGGATTAGGGATTTCCGCATCGCAGGCAGTCGCCTTTGAGGATTCTCCCTCGGGGATTCGGTCAGCGGTGGGGGCCGGTATTTACACCATTGGCATTGCTTCGACTCAATCGCCGAAGCGCCTCAAAGATTTGGGTGCATCAATGGCGGTTTCTGATTTCACCGACCCGGAACTGTGGAAGCTGCTGGAAACGATTTAGAGGGTCTTCTCTTCGCTTCTGAGTTGGGGTTTAATTGCATTGTTTTATCGGTAAAAAACAATGTAATTGTTTTCTCTGATACCATTTCTTTGAAATTCTTTAAAGGCGATGGTATTGTAAACGAATTTGCCCCTTAAATCTTCTCTCTTTAGAAAGATGCTGCGTTGGCCTGTTTGCAGCAATAATAAGGATTGAGTTTATCTTAGACTTGAAGGGTCTATTCCCACTTTATTCAGTAGGTTCTATCAAAACGTATGACGGTTACACTAGGTTCTAATTATTTGGGGAACGATCGCTGTGAGTTTACGGTGTGGGCACCCACGCTTAAGGAAGTGGCGGTGGTGATTGCTGCCGAGGATGAACAACGGGCGATCGCGATGGAACGGCAGGCAGAAGGATATTGGAAGGCGACTGCTGAAGGGATTGCACCGGGGACGCGGTATTTCTATCGGTTAAACGACAACCTGATGAGAGCGGATCCTGCGGCTCATTTGCAACCGGATGGGGTACATGGGGCCTCAGCCGTGGTGGACCTGAAGGCATTTTCCTGGAGCGATCGCAGTTGGTGTAACCTTCCCCTATCTGAGTATATCATCTATGAACTGCACGTTGGCACATTTACCCCCGAGGGAACATTTGAGGCGATTATTCCCCGTCTTGGAGTCTTAAAAGATTTGGGAATTAACGCCATTGAAATTATGCCAGTCGCCCAATTTCCTGGCGATCGCAACTGGGGATATGATGGGGTGTTTCCTTATGCAGTCCAAAATTCCTACGGAGGACCGCACAAATTAAAACAATTGGTTGATGCCTGTCATCAACAAGGCATTGCGGTGCTCATAGATGTAGTTTATAATCACATCGGTCCGGAAGGCAATTATTTAGCAGATTTTGGTCCATATTTTACTAACAAATATCGACCCATTTGGGGAGAACCGCTTAATTTTGATGAAGAATACAGCGATGGAGTTCGTCACTTTTTCATCGAAAATGCCCTCTATTGGCTGCGAGAGTATCACATTGATGGATTACGTTTAGATGCAATTCAAGGCATTTTTGAAACGGGGGCGCGGCCCTTTTTGCAACAAATGGCCGATGCGGTGGCGGACTTGTCTGAGCAGAAAGGACGAAAATTTTATTTAACAGCCGAAAGCGATTTAAACGATGTTCGGGTCCTGCGTCCCAAAGAATTGGGAGGCTATGGGCTAGACTCCCAATGGTGTGATGATTTCCATCACGTTCTGCATACCTTGCTGACGGGAGAAAATGACCGATATTATAAAGATTTTGGGCAGATTCAACAGTTAGTTAAATCCTTCAAAGAGGGGTTTGTTTATGATGGACAATATGCCCCCCATCGGAAGCGCCGACATGGAAATTCTGCCAAGGATCAACCGGCTTATCAATTTATTGTTTTTTCTCAAAATCACGACCAAACCGGGAACCGAATTGCGGGCGATCGGCTATCTCATTTGATTTCCTTTGATGGATTAAAACTAGCAGCAGCCACCGTATTGCTTTCTCCCTTTTTGCCCTTGTTATTCATGGGAGAAGAGTACGGAGAAACAGCACCATTTTTGTATTTTGTCAGTCACTCCGACCCCGACTTAATCGAAGCCATTCGCCAAGACAAGGAAAAAGAATTTAAACAGGCTTTCAAGTCTGGAAAATTTAATAATCCTCAAGATGCTAATACCTTTTATCAATGTCAGATCAATTGGGAATACCATCAACAAGGTCAACACCAGGTCCTCTGGAACTTTTACCGCCGCTTAATTGAACTGCGTCGCACCATTCCCGCCCTAAAAAAGCTCAGTAAAAAAACCCTAGACTGTGGCTGCTTGGAAGCCGAAAAGCTCCTGTTTGTCCGGCGATGGGCTGAAAATAGCCAAGTCTTCTATATGATTAATTTCAGCACCAGCACTGTCCAATTTGAACCTAATATTCCCGATGGAAATTGGCAAAAAATCTTAGACTCCTCTGAAGAAAGTTGGAAAGGTCCAGGGTCATCCTTACCCGAAGTTCTTCAACCCCAAAAATCCATCTCAATTCCCGCTTTAACCGTCGCAGTTTATCAAATTTCAGGATAAAAACAACATCCCCCTGTCTCGTTCCCAGGCTCTGCCTGGGAATGCAAAATAGGAGGCTCTGCCTCCTGTCTACTCAAGCGTAAAAACTGTAAAATAGCTTGACGTTAAAAAACCCATGCAAACCGTCCATTTTCACCTAACCCCAAGTAAAACATGAAAATTCCACAAGCAACTTATCGGATTCAATTTAACTCCAACTTCCAGTTTAAAGACGCCGAAAAAATAGTCGAATATCTGGCAGATTTAGGAATTTCAGATATTTACGCTTCCCCAATTTTCAAAGCGCGTCAAGGCAGTACCCACGGCTATGATGTGGTAGACCCCAATCAACTCAATCCCGAACTGGGAACTCCAGAAGCATTTGAGTCGTTGATGGAAAAAATCCAAGGAAAAAACCTCGGATGGGTGCAGGATATTGTCCCCAATCATACCGCTTATGATAGTGAAAATTCCATGCTAATGGATGTCCTAGAAAATGGGTCAGCATCGGATTATTTTGATTACTTTGATATTGCTTGGAATGCTCCTTATGGGGATATTAGTGAAGGGGTTTTAGCTCCTTTACTCGGGAATTTTTATCAAGAATGTCTGGAGAATGGAGAAATTCAGCTTCAATACGATGCCATTGGGTTAACTGTCCAATATTATAGTCTAAAACTGCCGATTCGGATTGAGTCTTATGTGGCTTTTTTGACTCATAATTTAGGCAAACTGCGAAGAACCTTGGGGCGAAATCATCCGGAATTTATCAAACTGTTGGGAATTCTTTACTTATTAAAAAGTATTCCCGCAGAAACGAAGGGGCGAGAGAGGTATGACCAACTCACATTTGTTAAAGGGTTGTTGTGGGAATTGTATGACCAAAATCCCGATATCTGCCAATTTATCCAGGATAATTTAAAGGAATTTAATGGCACACCAGGAATACCGGAAAGCTTTAATTTGCTGGAAGAGTTACTGCGGGAACAAGTGTATCGCCTCACCTTTTGGAAAGTGGGGGCGGAAGAAATCAACTACCGACGATTTTTTACGGTGAATGAACTGATTTCCGTTCGGGTGGAAACCCTGCGGGTGTTTCATGATACCCATGATTTAATCGCCAAATTGGTCAAAGAGGGAAAATTTACTGGGGTGCGGATCGATCATATTGATGGACTCTATGACCCTCAGCAATATTTAGAACGATTGCGAGAAAAATTAGGGGATATCTATATTACGGTGGAGAAAATCCTGGAAGTGGCCGAAATCATGCCCTCAAATTGGCCAATTCAGGGAACCAGTGGCTATGATTTTATGAATCGGCTGAATGGGTTATTTTGCAATCGGAATAATCAAGACAAATTCACGGAAATATATGTCAAGTTTACTGGTTTTAATCACGATTACCAAGACTTGTTTTTTGAGAAGAAGCACCTGATTGTCGATCTCAATATGGCAGGAGATGCGGACAATCTGGCCCATTTGTTAAAATCCATTGCCAATCAATCCCGGGAGGGACGAGATTTTACCTTGTATTCCCTCAGACGAGCGCTGGTGGAGGTGCTAGTCGCGTTCCCAGTGTATCGCACCTATATTAATGGGGAGGGGGTCAGCAGTCGCGATCGCCACTATATCAAAGAGGTGATTTCTCAAGCGAAACACCTTCTGCCATTACAAGGAAAAGAGCTAGATTTTATTGAAAAATTAATGTTACTGGAAAATGCCGATTATTTAACGGAAGAAGAACGAGAACAGCGTCTTTATTCCGTGATGCGGATTCAACAGTGGACAGGACCCTTGATGGCAAAAGGGATTGAAGATACTCTGTTTTACGTTTACAATCGGTTAGTTTCTCTCAATGAAGTAGGCGGCGATCCGGCCCAATTTGGCCTAACTTTAGAGGAGTTTCATGAGTTTAATACTCAACAAAAAGACCAGTGGATTCATAAAATGAATGCCACTTCAACCCATGATACGAAGCGGGGAGAAGATGTCCGCGCCCGAATTAATGTGTTGTCAGAAATTCCCAATGAGTGGGAACAACAAATCACCTCTTGGCGGGAAATTAATCAAGGACATAAAACAAAACTCCCAGATAAAGTTGTCCCCACTGCCAATGATGAATATTTCTTTTATCAAACCCTGTTAGGTGCTTTTCCTTTTGCAGAAAGCGAGTATTCTGAATTTATTCAGCGGGTTAAAGATTGTTCTATAAAATCTGTGCGCGAGGCGAAAGTTCACACGGCTTGGTTACGCCCAGATACGGCATACGAGGAGGGATTTTTGGCGTTTATCGATGCTGTGATGCAACCGTCGCCTGAAAATCCATTTTTCCAGAAATTCCAGCCATTTCAACAGAAAATCGCCTCTTATGGAGTTTATAATTCTTTAGCTCAAGTGCTGCTGAAACTGACGACTCCCGGAGTGCCAGATTTTTATCAAGGAACGGAATTGTGGGATTTAAGTTTAGTTGACCCGGATAATCGCCGTCCCGTAGATTTTGAGCAACGAATAGCAGCGTTACAGGAGATTCGGACTCAAGCATCGGAGGATATTTTAGCCTTGATGAAGGAGTTACTGTCTTATCCTGAATCGGGAAAGATTAAACTGTTTACGATCGCCCGAATTTTAGAGGCCAAATCTCAGGCGATCGCCCTGTTTCAAACGGGAGATTACCGCCCATTAAAAGGGTCTGGAAAATTTAGCGAAAATGTGGTAGGATTTGCCCGATCGCAGGGTAATCAAGTGGCGATCGCAGTCGCACCCCGCTTTCTCACTCATCTCATCCAACCGGGCACTCTCCCCCTGGGAAAAGTTTGGCAAGACACCCATTTAGAACTACCTTCCGGATTCCCATCACAGTGGCAAGATGCAATTTCTGGACAACTCATTCAAACCGATGGTACTTTGTCAATTGCCGAAACCTTAACCCATTTCCCCGTTGCCTTGTTAATGAATCAAACCCCCTAATCATGGCTGACCCTTGATGAGATTAACCCGGGTAAAACCCACTAAAGGCGGATTTATATAGCAATCCTAAATGATTTATGACCTATATAGCTCCCCTCTCCCAAAGGGGTCGAAGGGGGTTGGGGGTGAGGGCATTCCACAACTGATAAAGGATTGCTATATAGCGTTTTCCATAGTTATGAGGGACTTTTTGGGAGTGCGAGCATCTTGCTCGCTATTATCCTAGCGAGCAAGATGCTCGCACTCCTTAAATAGAGTCGCATTCCGACAATTTTTTTTGCAAAAATGCTACAATAAAAGAAAGTGCGATGACTTAGATGGAATGGCCTTCTTTTTTAGTGTTAATTTAACATCAACTGGTGATAACAATGATAGCCGATGTGTTTCAACCCAACGAATTTCCCAGTCCCAGTCGCATTGCAGCGATGCGAGAATATATCAAAAAAACCTGGAAAACCCTCTATCGTTCTCATGCTCATATTTTAGAAGCAGCAAAAGACGATAAAATCGGCCATAATGATGACCAACGCTGGCCGATTTACATCTCGGCAATGGAGGATAAAACCCGGGTTGAAGCTGAATTTAAAAGTGTTTTAAGCCCCGAAGAATTTCAACAAATTGAAATTAGGAGGATCCCCTCAGAAATGGATCAAATTACCGAACATGGATTGCTGTATCTTCCCGGGGATTATGTGGTGCCTGGAGGTCGGTTTAATGAAATGTATGGATGGGATAGTTATTTTATCGCCCTGGGATTGTTACGGGATGGGGAGATAGAATTAGCGAAAAGTCAAGTGGATCAGTTAATTTATCAAATCGACAATTATGGAACAATTTTAAATGCGAATCGGAGTTATTTGTTGTCCCGATCGCAACCGCCATTTTTAACGCCGATGATTTTGGCAGTATATGAGCATACCCAGGATAAAGACTGGTTGCGATCGCTCTTGGGGGCGGTAGAAAGCCATTACTATTACTGGATTGTCCCTCCGCACTTAAATCAATCCACGGGACTTTCTCGCTATTGTGCATTAGGAGAAGGACCCGCTCCAGAAGTGCTCGTATCAGAAACCGATGAGCAGGGCCGAACTCACTACGATCGCATCCGAGAATATTATCGACGATTTGAAGTAATGGCTTATGATGTGAGCTTGTATTACGACAAAGAAACCGATACGCTAACTGACCTTTTTTATAAAGGCGATCGCTCCATGAGAGAATCGGGATTTGACCCCTCGAACCGTTTTGGTCCTTTTAATATCGATATTATTCATTACGCGCCGGTTTGTTTGAACGCGCTGCTGTATCGAATGGAGCAAGATATTGCCCAAATTATGAATATTTTAGGCAATCCGCAACTGGCAGAATTATGGTGCGATCGCGCTCAAACCCGCCACCAGTTAATCGATAAATTCCTCTGGGATGAACCCTCCGGTTTGTACTTAGATTATAACTTCCGGACCAACGAACGCCGCCTGTATGAATTTGCCACTACCTTTTATCCCTTGTGGGTTGGACTCGCCTCAGAAAAACAAGCACAACGAGTGGTGGAAAACTTGGAATTATTTGAAGCTCCCGGAGGATTGCTCACCAGTTCTCATGTTACCGGAAATCAATGGGATGCTCCCTTTGGTTGGGCACCTTTGACCTTAATTGCGGTGGAAGGATTGTATCGCTATGGGTATCGCACTGAAGGCGATCGCATTGGGGGCAAGTTCATTAATTTAGTCACCCAAGAATTTGAAAAAACCGGCACTCTTTTAGAAAAATATGACGTTCTCTCGTGTTCGTCAGAAGTTTCTAACGAAATTGTCTTTGGATATAGTACCAATGAAATCGGATTTGGTTGGACCAATGGCTCAGTTTTAGAATTGTTAGCCCAAGCGAAGAAGACTTAAAAAAAAACCCTCCCCGGGTGCATGAAACCGCTATAAACCCGGGGAGGGAGTTTCATGTTTTTGCCCGGACTTCCTTCTAAATCTTTGAGGAGGTAACCCGGTTAAAAGGGGGAATTGATAAATTTCCCCCTCCTATTTAATTCAGATGATGCAGAACTCTTCAGTCAATGGGGTATCCCGTAAACCGATTACACAATTTTAAAAGGTTACCTTTTAAAAGGTGGTTTTGGGAAGTTTTTATGAAGTTTGCAAGATGTCTAATCTTCTTTTTTCTCAACAACTATGGTGAGACGAGCGACCATTGCGCCAATTGCGCCAACCGCTGCAAAGACCGGAAATAATGCCACCCCAATTGTTCCCCCAACGACCCCAACAGTGAGGGGAATTTCAATTAAAGTGTGACCCTCTTCATTTTTAATGACAATCCGTCGGGCATTTCCTTGTTGAATCAGTTCTCTAACTTTTTTGGCCAGGTCGTCTCCATTCAGTTTAAACTCTTCAATCCGAACATTTGAATTCGTTTGCACTTCGGGGTCAATGGGGATGACAGGTTCTTGGAAGGGCGTTCCGCTGGGATTTTCTGGACGAATGGGTTCAGTCATGATAAGCAGTCCTGTAAATGGAAGTATGCTTATAGTCTACCAAATGGTTTTAAGGATGAGTGGCGATCGCCTGGAGGTTACAACCGGGGGAAGAGGTATCCCCGTCGTCTCCAGAGGGAGTTGAGTCGAGTTCCCCAGTGACGGGAAAGGGGGATTACGAAGGGGGAGAGGGTTCGGAAGCTTATCAATGGAGAGTTGAGCCTATTTTCGCTACAATAATCACAGCAGAACTCAACAGAGAACGGGAGGGATGAGCGAGGAGAATTGATGCAAAAGGAGGACGGGTTGCCTGGGGTAGCACTCTTGACAACCGGGTGAGGGACAAGGGAGGATTTGAAAACCTCTCCCTGGCATTCTCGGGCGTTAGTACAGTAAAGGGTAGAAACCGCGTTTCTTGACCGCATCTCTACTTGCATTGCTACCATAAGGATGGAAAATCCGGTTTCTTGTCCCCTTGATTTAATCTTGATCTAAGACTGGACTGACGCCCTACTGTTCAACGGCGATCGCCATTGATGAGGGGTCAAACCCTCTATCCCAGAAAGGGAAAAAACTCTCAGAACTCATTCTGGAGAAACCTTTTACTTGATGCGGATCAACGGGTTAATTTTAAATCTCGATTTAAACTTTAAAAAAAGCATCTCTCTTTTTAGGTAAATTAATCACTTTAAATGGGTATCATTCCATGTCGAAACGGGAGCATCTACTCATCCAATTTAGGCAACTTATCAAACCGTATCATTGGCTTGAAATAACAGAAGTTCTGTTATTAGTTGGATCCGTTGCGGGTACGGTGGCAGCAGCGATCGCAAAACAGGCTGCTTATGCTGCTGCCCCAGTAACCCTTGCCCTCTGGCTGAATTTTCTGAATCAGAAACGTCGAGAGGGGCTCAACCAAGAGAAAATCCCCTCAGTGATTTCTGAAATCGAGCTAAAATTGTCAGAATTAGACCAACAGTTAAAAGCCCTCCCTGAGCCAGTTATTATTAATTTATATGAAGTAAATGAGGAACTATCAAAACTGAATAAATCGGTCACCATGATTGAGGGAAAAGCAGCATTTATGACCTCAAAAGTTTACGATAATTTATCTTTAAAAATTGAAGCCCTCCACAAACAAATTGCTGAATTCACCGAACCGTTTGATTTAACCCGATTTGAAGCCAAAATTGCCTCATTGAATGTAGCAGTCCAATTTTTAGCCCAACGCCCGATTATTGATTTGCAAGAGTTTGATAAACTACATCGTCAAATTCTGCAAGTCGAAGCCGATCGCCGAGATGTGATTTCTCCTTACCTTCAGCAATTGGAAGGGGAAATTCAAAAGTTACAACAGACGGATTTGATTCTCACCCGGAAGTTGGACACCCTCACTCAAAAATTTACCTCTCGACCGGAAATGGCCCAACTGTCTAAATTAAGCCGCATCGTCGCCCGGTTGAGCGATAGTTTAAACCAAATGCAACAGACAGAAGCGATCGCCTCCCTCTATGAAGACATGGACGGACTCTCCCGCGAGATTAACCAGTTAAAGCAACAATTGAAACCCCAACCCGAACTCACCCCAGTTCAGGAACTGCCCCAAACTCAGCAGAATGATTCATTCGGGATGGATCGCTAGGGGGATAACCCTAGATTCAACCCCCGAGAACCTTCCCCCCTGCCGGGTGAAGCGCCTCTCCCAACTGAATCGCACCTGATCCCCGCTGCAGTTTCTGTTGATTTAAGCGGGCAGGTTGATGGCAAAATAAAATATATCCGATCCTTTATCAATTGTGGAATGCCCTCACCCCCAACCCCCTTCGACCCTTCGACCCCCTTCGACCCCCTTCGACCCCCTTCGACCCTTCGACTGGCTCAGGGCTCAGGACAGGCTTCGACTGGCTCAGGGCTCAGGACAGGCTTCGACTGGCTCAGGGCTCAGGACAGGCTTCGACCGGCTCAGAGCTCAGGGCTCAGGACAGGCCTCTCCCAAAGGGGGAGAGGGGAGCAAGAGAGGGCATAAATCATTTAGGATTGCTATATCCGATCCTTTATCAATTGTGGAATGCCCTCACCCCCAACCCCTCTCCCAAAGGGGGAGCAAGAGAGGGCATAAATCATTTAGGATTGCTATAGCAGTCTATTTTTATTCTTTTGGGGACTTAGAAGCCACCCAGTTTTCAATTAAAATAGTTTCTTCTATGCCAAACTTAATAGTTTAGCGTCGATCCCCGATCACCCTAGGATGATCCTCAATGTTAACCAATAAAGAAAAAGATTAGAGGAGGTAAAAACAAGTGACGACCGATATTACCACAAAAGAAGTCCGAGCGCAGATCGAAGCCATAAAAATTAAAGTTGAACGCAACGGCCATTTAACCCCGATCGCCCAGATTGCACCCATCGAGGTAGAGGGTACTAAAATTGAGTACGCCACCTTCCTCGGCAGCGATCGCTTCGCCGAGTTAAACCCCCAAATTGGCGATACCCTCCTCCTGTGTCATGGGGGAACCGACAAAATGGCGGAAGTGGTTGGGGTCATTGCAGAAGAACGCTCGAACGGCCATCAACCCTTTCTCATGCCGACCCACTGCCCAGAATGCGGATCCCCCGTCATCCGGACCGCCGATGATGAAATTAGCTGCATTAATTCCTCCTGTGCTCCCATTCTTCCCTACAGCTTGCTCAATTGGGCGAGTCGAGATGCAATGGAAATTAGCGGATTGGGAGAAAAACTGGCACACCAACTGATCGAACATGGACTGGTTAAATCCGTTGCTGATTTGTACGAACTCAACCCTGACCAACTGATCACCCTGGAACGGATGGGGAAAAAATCGGCGAAAAACCTCCTCAAGGCGATCGCCAAATCCAAATCCCTCCCCTGGTCAAGACTCCTGGCCAGTTTGGGCATCCGCCAAGTCGGTCGTGCTACCGCGCAACTGCTTACCCATGAATTCGCCACCGTTGGAGACCTCGCCAAAGCTGAAATCGCCGGACTGGAGGCCATTGACGGGATCACTCCCGAAACCGCCCAGTCTGTCTATTCCTGGTTCCGGATTCAGGCCAATCAAACCTTAATTGAGCGCTTATCCGCCGCCGGGTTGCAACTCCCCTCGGTAGCATTACCTGAGATTCTCGATGTCCCCGTCGCCCCAGAAACGGCGACCCAGGAAGTCCAACCCGACCCTGCACCCCTCCACCAAGAACCTGTTGCCATGCCTGCTCCTGCTCCCTCAGAAACCGCCTCTGATGGACAGTCCCAATTGGATACCACGGCTCAACAATTACAAACCGCGACTGAACGCAACGCTCAATTACAATCGGATTTAGAGCAAGCTACTCAGAGTTCGGGTCAGTTGCGATCGCAGTTAGAGGAGATTCGGACCAACTTAGAACGGGCCGAACAACAAACAGCGCAACTCCAATCAGAACTAGCAGAAAGTCGGCAGCAGTTGACCCAAGCGAATCAGTCTGAGTCACTGGAATCGGAACTGGCTCAAAAGAGCAGCCAACTCACCCAAGCTCAGGAGCAAACGGCTCAATTAAATGCTCAATTACAGGAAATTCAGTCTGCATTAGAAGCGTCTACTCGCCAAGCTAAAGAACTCCAAACTGAATTAGCTCAATCTCATCAACATTCAGGGGAATTAGACTCTCAATTGCATCAGGTGCGAACTGAATTAGAGCAATCTCATCAACATTCAGGGGAATTAGACTCTCAATTGACTCAGGTGCGAACTGAATTAGAGCAATCTCATCAACATTCAGGGGAATTAGACTCTCAA
>NZ_JAFLQW010000557.1 GCF_017313335.1 Phormidium pseudopriestleyi FRX01
CTGCACGGACAAATGACAACTGACAACTGACCAATGACAACTGACAACTGACCAATGACAACTGACAACTGACCAATGACAACTGACCAATGACAACTGACCAATGACAAGTGACCAATGACAAATGACCAATGACAACTGACCAATGACAAATGACCAGTAAGATGAATCCTGATGGCAGCACATTCCAGGCGCGCCTCAATTCCCCAGGATGAGGAACCTCTCCCTAAATCCCTCTCCTCAGAGGAGAGGGATTTTGAAAAGAGTAAACTGCCAGCCCAGGCAGTTTAATAAATTTCCTTTAAGAGGAGGAAACCGCAGCCCAATTTACGATTCTGACAAGGCACTCAAGCGGACCTCATCCCCGCTTGCTAGGGGGCGACTGCTGCGGGTTACATAGCGTTCCCCCGGTCCAAGTCCTGAGAGAATTTCCACTTGACTATTGAGGCGATCGCCAATTTGGACCGTTCGCGCTTCTACCGTGGGGGTCCCCTCTCCCTCCTGAAGCACAAACACGGTATTCTCCTCGGACCCTTGCAAGGCGTTTTCTGGAATGACAACTCGTTCCGTAGTTTGGGTGTCAAAGGTCACCCGAACCAGCAACCCACTCCCAATCCGGCCATCGGGGTTAGGAATCGTTACTTCGATAGGAATTTGGCGCGTTGCCACATTGGAGACTGGAGAAATGCGACTGACTCTACCTTCTACGATTTCCCCGCCCAAGGCATCTAAACTGACCGTAACGGGTTGTCCGACTCGAATCTGGGGTAAGGCAAGTTCGGACAGAGGAACGATCGCCTTCACCTGACTAAAATCGCCAATTTTTAACACATCCCCGCCCGGTTGAACTAGATTTCCCGGTTCCGTCAGGCGATCGAGAACAACGCCGGTAATCGGCGATCGTAAAAAGCTGTATGACCGACGTTCCCGGGATTGGGCGACCACAGACCGTTGGGCCTTCACCCGTTGTTCGGCACTACTCACCGATTCTTGTTCAATTAGAATCTGTTCTCGGGCCGATCGCACGGTTTGCGCCACCACTTCGGCTTTGGTTTGGGCGAGTTCTCCCTGTTGCCGAGAAACGGCCCCTTCAGCCGCTAAAGCCAGAAACCGTTCTGCATCTTTTTGAGCCTGCTGGAGTTCCACCAGGGCTTGATCCAACTGGACTTGAGCGTTTCTGACCTGATTGCGGGCACGGACCACATCGGATTCCCGGGCGGCTAATTCGGCTTCGGCTTCCCCGACGGCAATTTCTAGGAGGGTGCCATCGAGTTGAGCCAGGATTTCTCCTTGTTCAACGCGATCGCCTAAGTCTACAGTCATATCGAGTAAGCGTCCTTCGGTTTGGGCGCGTACAGAGACTTCTCGAAAAGGTTCTGTATTGCCGCTATAAACCAGAGGTTCGCGTAAGGTATCTGTGCGGGCGACGGCCACCTCGACACTGGGAGAACTGGGTCTGCGTTGTCGTTCTCTGGCTCCACCGGCGGGGGCTTGTTGAGCTTCCTCCTCTCGGTTAAAAATGCCCGGACATCCGACTAATCCCACCGCGATCGCCATGCAAAAGAACAGCCGCCCGGTTTTGATGGAAATTAAGCGCGAGGGGTTCTCTGGGTGGCGCTGAATGGAACTATCCCACTGCTGCTGGGACTCTTGGCGAATAGATGGGGGAGATTGAGACAGCATAATGATCGGTTAGCAGACCGTAATTGTTTAAGCCAAAGTTAATTCAAATATCTTAAGGATGCAGGAGATGGATAAAAATATGCTCTTTCGACTAAGGATGTCCGGACTCCTTATATTTTTGACCGGGTTCGCTGAAAAACGGTTCAATCCCCAACCGTTATCCGTTGCTACAATATCAGGAGGTTTCCAAATATTAACGAGAATTCGTTCCAGTCTGACCTGGGGTGCAAATCCATATCATCGGACCGAGGGTTTAGAATAAATCAATTTACCGTTGTTGTAGCGCTTTTGTTAAAGAATCACTATGTTGCAGACACCGTTTTGCCGAATAATCAGGGTGACTTATCTGGTGTCATGTTTAGTCTTGGGGGCTTTTCCATTGCCCATGAGAGCGATCGCCACCGAACTGAGTGGAGGGATTCCTCCTGAAACCCTGGCTCAAAGTCCCCAAGCAGAAAAACCCAATGCCTGTAAACCCGGGGCGATCGCAATGGTTCCCTTGATGGCATTACTGCCCCCCAATCAGAATCAGATTTCAACGGTCAAAGGGCTTCCGTCTTTTTTATTTCATCTCCCGGAAACCTCGGCCCAAACTGCTGAATTTGTCTTATCAAATGACAGTAATCAAATCCTTTATAAAGTCCAATTTGCCATCACGGGAAATCCGGGGATAATTCGCATGGAACTCCCCGCTTTTATCAACCTAGAACCCTTAGAAATTCAAAAAAACTATTCCTGGTCATTTTCAATTATTTGTAATCCGGTCTCTCCATCAGAGAATTTAAGCGTAACCGGGACGGTTCAACGCCTCCCACTCTCCAGTAATCTGGCAACTCAGTTACAAAATGGTTCCTTGAGTAGTCATCCCCAAATTTATGCTGAAGCAGGACTGTGGATGGACGCCTTCAGCAGTTTAGTTGATGTCAGTCAATTCCCCCTTGAGGATCGATCTAATCAAGAAGAATGGAAAACTCTATTGCAATTGATGGGATTAGAAACGTTGTAATCGGTGGAATTGGGAACGTTTTTGCGATTTTAGGGAGGAGTGGGAAGGAGTAGGGTGGGCACTGCCCCTTACAAGAGTAGGTTTTTTATGTTTATGGTGATTGACCTTAATATTAAATTCAGCGACGGTCCGGGGACCGTCGCTGGATTTAATATTTTAGAACCGCTATAGTGTCACTCCGACATTCCAATAAACCATTCCTCGTGACTTGGCGTAAGCCACTTCAAGAGGACCCCACCCTAACCCGGACCTTGCCAAGGTCCGGGGACCGTCGCTGAAGTTAATATTAAGGTCAATCACCATGAGGGTAAAAACCTACCCTTGTAAGTCTCCCCCATCCTCCCCATCCCATGCCAAACTACCTAGGCGATCGCCCAGGGGGGAAAAAATCAGGAAGGTCCAATCCAGGCCAACTTTGAGGTGGGGTTTCCGGTTGAGGTTGAGGTATCGCCGGTGTGGCAACCCGAGATTGAGGAGGAGGAGTCGGCACTACCCGGGTTTGAGGGAGAGAAACCAGGGGTTCATTGGAAAATCCGGTGGCGATTACGGTCATTCTCATCTCCCCATGCAGGCGATCGTCAATCACTGCCCCGAAAATAATATTGGCATCCGGATCCACCACATTATAGACTTCTGCAGCAGCCACATTCACTTCATGTAAGGTGAGATCCATACCGCAGGTAATATTAAAAACGACCCCTTTGGCACCGTTAATTGAACAATCTAAAAAGGGAGAAGACATGGCCGAAATCGCCGCTTGTCTAGCACGAGATTGTCCTTCCCCAATCCCTATCCCGAGTAAAGCTGTTCCGGCGCGACTCATCACCGATCGCACATCAGCAAAATCCACATTCACCACCCCAGGAATCACAATTAAATCGGAAATTCCTTGTACCCCTTGACGCAGAATATCATCCGCTACTCCAAAGGCATCCTGAACCGGCATATTGTCAGAAATCACGGACAACAATTTCTCATTAGGAACCGTGATCGCCGTATCCAAGCGAGTCTGTAAAGCTGCGATCGCTTCCTCGGCAAGCTGACTCCGACGTTTCCCCTCGAACGCAAAAGGACGAGTCAATACCCCAATGGTGAGTGCACCTTGTTGTTTGGCAATTTCCGCCACAATCGGAGTGGCCCCTGTGCCGGTTCCCCCGCCCATTCCTGCGGTAATAAAGACTAAATCACTCCCTTTCATCGCTTCCGCAATTTGACTGCGGGCATCTTCTGCCGCTTTTTGTCCGAGGATGGGATTTCCCCCCGTTCCTAATCCTTGGGTGAGTTTTTGCCCGATTTGAATGCGGCGATCGGCACGGCATTGGGCTAAAGCTCTAGCATC
>NZ_JAFLQW010000198.1 GCF_017313335.1 Phormidium pseudopriestleyi FRX01
CATTGCCTAAAGATTATTCTTTGGAATATGCAGAAAAGATGACTTCAAGTGAATTAAAAGAATATCTGATAAAAACCCTTAAAAATCAGGAATAAATCGGAAAAATATGAACGTGAGCGAACATCAGTCTTATTTAATATTTAGTTTAAATGGGTCACGGTATGGGGTGACAACCAATGCTGTGCAAGAAATATTTTTCTTACCGACATTAACTCCTATTGATGAAGCACCTCGGGACATTGTGGGGGTGGTAAATCTGCGGGGAGAAATTTTACCCGTGATGGATTTAAACTTACGGTTCTTTCAGCGATCGCTCGATTACCAGATTACAGATAGTATCATCGTCATTGAGTGGCAAACCGTCAAAGTAGGGCTGATTGTCAACCAAGTTCATGAAGTCCAAGACATTCCCTTGGAGGCGATCGCCCCCCAAATTACCTACGGACGACAGAACGGCAATCCCTCTCACCATTACATCACCGGGGTCGCCAAAAACCTCGGAGAATTGGTGATGCTGGTCAACCCCGAACAATTAATTCAATACTCCGATTCTTCAGAAACCCCACCCTTTGAACTCAACGGTACAGAGATACCCGATACCCCCACCTCCGTTCAGAAAACCCGCCGATTCTGTCCCCATGCCACTCCCGAAGAAATGGCACTCTTTCAAGAGCGGGCCGACAATTTAATGAAACTCAGCGAGGGTGAAGATTTTACCGGATTGATGCCGATCGCCGTGATTGGGTTAAACGATGAATATTTCGGTCTCGATCTGAATGTCGTGCGGGAATTTACCGACATTCGAGAGATCACCCCGATCCCCTGCTGTCCCAGTCGGATCATCGGCAACATGAACCTCCGGGGTGAAATCGTCACCTTAATCGATATTCGCGAAACCTTAAACCTCCCCATCACCCGTGCCATTGGCGGCAGTAAGGTCATGGTTGTTCATATCGATGAACTCGTTGCCGGGATTGCCATCCAGGAAGTCTGCGACGTTATGTATCTGCACCCATCCAAAATTGCCCCAGTCCCTGCCGCCATTCACTCCGCTAATGATGAATATCTGCGCGGTACAGCACCTTATCGGGAGAAAATGATGAGCTTGCTCGATCTGCCTAAAATTCTCACCCAGGGAGAATTAGAGGTCAACGAAGAACCCTAATTCTTCCTGGAGTCGGGGTGACTCCCGGCCTCCCTTAGACATGAGAACTCTTGGGGGAGACTCAGCGGCAGAACCCTCCCTGAGTGCAAAACTGATCCGGGGACACGAGGCCCCATGCTCAAAAAATTAGTTTCAAGAAATCCCTCTGTGTTGCGAATTTTAATCGAATATTCTTCCTTCTGAATTCTGGATTCTCGGGTTTAATGAATGAATGGTGAGCAAGATGTTTTGTTGGTTGCACCGACGGACCTATGTTCAACCCCTTAAAACTAAAAACCCGTATTTTACTGGGATATTCAGTGCCGTTATTGCTGTCCCTTGGCTTTGCCACAGTGATTTCCTGCCAGACCCAGACCCTCCAACAAAAACTGGACACCGATGCCGCAGGACAACAAATCCTGGATAACTCGGAACGGATGGTTTCTGGCCTGTCCCAGATGCAGCGTTATAGTGCCAGCTTTTTAGTCAATCCTGAAGTTGATTTTTTAGTTGAATACGAAAAAAAAGCTCAATTATTTGAAGACTCGCTTGAATCCCTCGAACGGCAGATTGAACACCCCGATTTGCAAATACGTTTAGATAAAATTAAAGAATTAGGGAATCAAATCGATAGCTTGAATCGATATTTGATGACTTTAACACAAACTCAAAGAAGAGACCAAGCAATTCGGGCTTTTGCAGCAGCAGAAAGTCGCAATCTTTCCCTGGAAATCACTCAAGCTTTGGATGATTTTATGGCGGTTCAAAACCAGCTTCAAGAGGGGAAGGTCGAAGCGACTTTTATGGCGATCGCAGCATTAAATGAGTGGGTGTGGGTGGGGAGTGTGGTTTTAGTTTTATTCACTCTAACGATTTCTACCGCCTGGACTTATCGAATCGTCGAGGCGATCGCCCATCCCCTGCTGTCCCTCCAATCTAGCGCTAAGGAAATCACCCATAATATCTTAGTCAGTGAAACCCTCTTGACTCGCCAAGCTGAGGACTTGAGTCAAACAAGCGCCGTCTTGGAAAGCTTAACTCAATCCGCTAGTCTTCACGTTCAGGAGGCCAAATCCACCCAGGTTCAAGTCGCCCAGATAGAAGATAAAATGCTCTCTTTGAAAGCGCATCTGGCCAAAATCTATGGACTCACGCATCGGGTGACCGATTTAGCCTCTCAAACCAATCTTTTAGCGCTTCATGCCGGGGTTGAGTCCCAGCGACCCGGATTGGAATGTCACTGCCTCGATGCGGTAGCGACTAAAATGCGAACCTTAGCTACGGAAACCCAAAAATCAGCCAAGCAAGTCAATACCCTGGTCACACAGCTCGAAATCGAACCCTATTCTGTTGTGATGGAACTGGAAGAACCGGAGCAAAATGTGGAACCGATTTGGAGTGCGATCGGTGAACTGGGAACTCACACTCAAGCCATTTCCAAGGCAAGTCAGCAGCAAGCTACGGTGATTCAACAAGTGTTCGATGCTCTGGACTCTCCTTATCAAACCGCCCGAGAAACGGCTCAGACTTTAAGCGAAACTAAAATCCGTCTTCAACAACTCAACCAAGATGCTCATCAGTTGTTTGAAATGTTATAATCCGGGTCTGGGTAGAGAGTATTTCTACTCGGTTCTTCCCGTTCACCCCCTCGATGTCAGTCGTGATGGCTAGTTCTTAGTCATGAATCGGGGTGTCTCTTGATGCTGACTGGAATGGGTGGCGATCGCATTCTTTTTAAAACTCGGTTTTCTCGGTTTTCCCAGAGCCGAACTGTGTGCCTGTTTTATCCGCACCCAAACAGCCTGTGGGTTGTTTCTTTAAACCCCTGCGCTATCGACGCAGTTTCCACCTGGACTAAGCGCCTATAGAAGGAGCTAACTATCCCAGAAATCTTTAAAAGTCTCCAGCATCGAAACGGGAAAGACTAGACTTTAGGTATCACTATAGCAACCCTAAATGATTTATGGCGAATGCTGCTCCCCTCTGCTTGTAGGAGAGGGGTCGGGGGAGAGGTCTTATTCCACAACTGATAAAGGAAAAGCTATAGACTCTAGGTATCACTAGATACACTGGATCGATCCAAAACAATCGAGTTCAGGGTAAGGTAAAACCAGAATTATCAGGTGAACCTTTGCTGAGGGCCGATTCAAGAGTGCCTCAGCGCATCACCCTATTTGAGGAATAAAAATATGAGGTTAGGGCGAAAGCTTTATATAGGATTCGCGATTCCTACCCTGTGTTTGGCTGGGTTAGGGATTTATTCCCTAATTTCGTTTGCCAATATCGACCGACAGGTCGAAACCATTTATGATGATCGCGTCGTGCCCTTACAGCAGTTAAAGGTAATTTCTGATGATTACGGAATCTCTGTGGTTGATGCGGTGAATAAGGCTGATCAGGATTTGTGGACGATGGAACAGGCGTTGCAATCGGTCAGAACCGCTCTTGACCGGATAGAAGTGAACTGGCAGGCTTATAAAGGGACTCAACTCACCCCCGAGGAGGTCAGACTCATTCGGGAAGCAGAGCAATTGTTCATTCGTGCCGATCGCGAGATTGCTCGTCTCGAACTGGCTTTGCAGACTGGGAACCGGGCTGTTGTTAGCGAATTTAATGGCTATCTCTATGAGGTGATTGACCCGCTCACGGAGAAAATCAATGATTTAATTAATTTACAGTTGGAAATTGCCAAACAAGAACGGGAAAAAGCAGCAACGGTGTACCAACGCACGCAAATTATTTTTATTCCCTTGTTGTCCCTGGCTTTATTGGTGGGTTCACCCCTAGGTTTTGTGATTATCCGAGGGGCGATCGCCGCTACCCTAACGGATATTATCAATACTCTGGCGAGCACCTCTAGTCAGATTGCCAGCGCGACTACGGAACAGGAACAGATTGCCCAGCAGCAAGCGGGCTCTGTGCATCAAACCAGTGTTGCAATGGAACAATTAAATCGTTCTGCGGCTCAAGCGGCCCATCAAGCGATCGCATCGGCAACTGGGGCCGAACAAGCCCTTACCCTCACCGGATCCGGGACTCAAGCGGTCGATCGCACCCTAGAGGAAATGGCTAAACTCAGTCAAACCGTGGGATTGATGCGATCGCGAGTGGACGAACTGAGCGAACGCGCCAATCAAATTGGTGCGATCGCCGCGATCGTTAGCAATTTAGCCACTCAAACCCGTGTCCTCGCTCTCAATGCTGCCGTAGAAGCAGTCCGCGCCGGAGAACAAGGCAAAGGATTTGGGGTCGTTGCCACGGAGATTCGCAAATTAGCCGATCAAAGTCATCGATCTGCCGAAAAAATTAATCTCCTCGTGACCGACATTGAACAATCCCTCAAATCTACCGTCCTCGCCAGTGGCGAGAGTTCCGAAAGCGTTGCCGAAGGGATCCGCATCGTTGGGGAAACTACAGCAACCTTTGAAGGGGTGCGAAATGCCATTAATCAAGTGTCCATCAATGTCTCCGAAATCTCTCTCAATAGCAAAGAACAAGCCAATGCTATCCAACAAGTTCTCTGTGCTATGAACGAACTGAATCAAGGCGCTTCCC
>NZ_JAFLQW010000422.1 GCF_017313335.1 Phormidium pseudopriestleyi FRX01
CAGGACTTGGTGGATGAATGCCTATTACGAATTCCTCGCTACTGTCCGGAATGGACGAATTATAATCCCAGTGACCCCGGGGTAACTCTGGTGGAACTGTTTGCCTGGATGACGGACCAAATGTTGGCCCGATTTAATCAGGTGCCGCGTCGCAATTATGTGACGTTTCTGGAGTTGTTGGGGGTGCGCTTACGTCCACCGACTCCGGCTAAAACTGAGGTCACGTTTTATATGAGTGCCTCCTTACCTGAAAATTACACGATTCCGGCAGGGACGGAGGTGGCGACGGTGCGGACGGAAGAGGAGGAGGCGATCGTGTTTAGTACCGATGCGCCGGTAGCAGTGGACAAACCTCGCATCCGGCATTTGCTAACGGCACCTTCTGCGGAACAGGAACCGCAGATTTTGCGCGATCGCCTCATCGGGTCTTGGCGGATGGAACGTAACGGGGAGTGGCAAGGGTTAGAGTTGCCGTTTTTTGACGATACCCCAGAACCGGGGAATTGCTTTTACCTGGTCTTCGATTCCGAAGCGCTCATCGAAGGAAATGTCATCGCCCTCACCTTGAAAGGGGAAGCAGCTACCTCCACCGGCATTAACCCCGATATGGCTCCGCGACGGTGGGAAGGGTGGAATGGGGAAAAGTGGCAACCGATTCTCCTCCATGAATCGGATGATAAAACCCAAGGATTTAGCTTTAGCGAAATCGTCCGACAAGGGGGCGACCCTCTTTCCGGGGTAGATGTGGTGTTGCATATGCCAAAAACTTGGCCGGTGACGCACTTTTTTACCTACCAAGGTCGGTGGGTCCGCTGCGTTTATACTCAACCGGGAACCTATCAAGCGGGATATACGCGATCGCCCCGAATCGTCGGATTGAGCGCCCGTTCCATTGGCGGCAGTGTCACCGCCTCCCAAAGTACCCTGATTCGCAATGAAATCCTCGGCGAAAGTGACGGCAATCCGGGACAAACCTTTCAGTTACAAGGGGTGCCGGTACTGCCGCGACGGGAAGATGAATATATCCTGGTCACGCCCATCGGAGCGCTACCCCAAATCTGGCAAGAAGTCAATGATTTTTCCACCTCCGGGCCGGAAGACCTGCATTACACTCTCGATTCCCTCACCGGAAAGGTCCAATTCGGACCCCTGATCCGCGAACCGACTCAACTGCGGGAAAAAATGGCTTGGCGGGCATCGGAGCAAGGGGCGCGTCAGGGTTCCTTAGCCTTAAGGAATGGAGGTCAGGGCGATCGCAATGCCTTTGAACCGATGACGGCGACGGGAATCGAGTCGATGGAACGACAATATGGAGTAGTTCCCCCCCGAGGGGCAAATCTTCAAATTATCAGCTACCGGACCGGAGGCGGACTGCGAGGCAATGTCCAAGCCGGAACTATTCAAATTGTCAAATCAGCCGTGCCTTACGTTGCCGCAGTAATTAACCATCTGCCGGGACGGGGGGGTGCCGATAGCGAATCCCTGGATGAAGCGGTGATTAGAGCACCCAGAATGCTCCGCACTCGCGATCGCGCGGTCACTGTAGAAGATTTTGAAACCCTGACCCTAGAAGCCGGACAAGGCGCAGTCGCCCGGACCCTCTGCTTACCCCCCACCCACAAATCCGAAGCGGGAACTGTGCGAATGCTGCTAGTCCCCAAACCGGACACTCTCAGCATTGAACGCGGCGAAGGCATTGAGCCGGACTTGTTTAACCTCGGACCAGTCCTCGTCAATCGAGTGCTCAACTACCTGGACGATCGCCGCTTGCTGGGGGTTCAGGTCCAATGCAACCAACCCGACTATATGGGAGTATCGGTGCAGACAGAAGTCGCCCTCAAACCGGAATATAAAAATCCTAGCGCCCAACAGCAAATCATCTTCTCGATGCAAGTCGCCCTCTATCGCTTCCTCAATCCCCTGACTGGGGGACCCGACAGGACGGGATGGCCTTTTGGACGGCCTGTCTATCCCTCGGATATCGTGACAATTCTGCAAAACATTCCCGGCGTCCTCTATCTCGGTTCTGTCCAACTTGTTGAACTGCGCCGTCGTAATGGGGTTTGGGTGCGAAGTCTCCCCCGAGACCCGGTAATCAACCCCGGTCCCTTGGGTTTAGTCTGTTCCTGGCGCAATGATACTTTGCGATCGGGTCACACCATCAGCGTCCTCTAAACTCCGTGAAAATCTGTGAAATCCGTGGTTCAACCCTCATGACTCAAGCTCGTGACCTACTACCCCTAAAACTGCAATTGGTGCCCATGCAAGTGCCAGAAGCACCCACCGGCCCGGTGGGACGGTGGCACGAAGCGTTGGAGATTGCCGAAGGGGGGCGATCGCCCAACGTCAACACCAGGAATGTTTTACCACCCCCCAGAAACCGTTGTGACCTCGTATTGCATCCGGGAGAACCTAGTGAAATCCTAGTCAAGCTGGAAAATATTGGCGATCGCACCCTCCAAGTCAATGCTGCCGTAACAGGCAACTTTCCCCCTCAGTGGTGCCAACTGGGAACCGAAGGTCACGAACTGCCTCCGTTCGGCAAGATGGAAGCGGTCCTCTACTTCAACGTTCCCCCCAACTTCTTCGAGAGTCCAGAGATTGTCAGTACCAATCCTGCTCTTTTGGATTTTCAAGGCCGCTTGAGCGTCTCTTGCACTGAGGAAAATCGCACCAAAGAACATCGGGATTCCGCTGCCTTCAACCTCTACTTGCGTCCTCGGAGTCTCTACCTGGAATTTTTACCAGAACTCTACCAGGAAGTAGACTTCATCGGTCGATTGCTGTCGATTTTCGAGCAGAGTTTTGAACCCACAGTGCAGGCAATGGATGCGTTGTGGGCCTACCTTGACCCCCTGATGGCCCCGGAAAGCCTCTTACCCTTTTTGGCGTACTGGATGGGGTGGGAAATCGACCCGCATCTGAGTCTGACCCAGCAGCGCTATCTCATCCGGCATGCGATCGAACTCTATCGTTGGCGCGGCACTCGTCGGGGATTGCGTTTTTATCTGTATCTTTATACCAATTTGCCCCTGGATGACCATCTTCCGGAAGATGAAAAACATATCAGCATCTCTGAAGTTTTCACCCAGGGATTAGTAATTGGAAGAAGTCGCTTAGGAGAAGATACCAGCGTCGGGGGTGGACAACCCTATCATTTTATTGTCAAACTCCGACCCGACTATCCCAACCAAATTGATGAAACTCTGGTTCGGAAAATTATCGCACAAGAAAAACCCGCATTTTGTACTTATGACTTATATATCAATCCCGTTAATACTATCCAACGAATTGAGTAGCAGTAATTGTAGGGTGGGCACTGCCCACCTTACAGTAGGTGGGCAGTGCCTACAACTCTACTTATGACTTATATATCAATCCCGTTAATACTATGCAACGAATTGAGTAGCAGTAATTGTAGGGTGGGCACTGCCCACCTTACAGTAGGTGGGCAGTGCCCACCCTACAACTCTACAACTTTACAACTCCAAAGGACCAACGACCAATGACCAATGACAAAGAACAACCCTATAATTGGTAAATTTCTAACATGACACTCCCTTGGCTCCCTCCCAATATCAAACCCTTAAATCGGCTGCACGTGAGCGATGGACTATTAATTGATGCCGAACGGTGGCGCTTGGCTCATGACTACCACCGCCATCGCCAAAATGCTCATTTTCAATCCTTGAATCAACCGGGAATTGTCAGTGATATGGGGGTGCGGGTAATTGAACCTCCCAATGATATTCCCTCAGCATATCGGGATAAACGATGGTTGCAAATTCAGCCGGGGATTGCTATTGATTTGTTTGGGAATTTGATTGTGATTCCCGAACCGATTGATTTTCGGATTACTTCTGCGGCGCTGATGGGGAAACCATTAATGGTTTATCTGGTGGTCAGTTATGTAGACCCAGATGGATTGGTGCGGGAGGAAAATGGGAATGGAGATATTGTCACCGAATCCTTTAGAATTGATGAAAAAAATAGCCCCCCGGCAGAGTGGGAGGTCGAACTTTGTCGCATTTTGCTGCAACCAGGGGAGGTGGAACTTTCTACGGCTTTAGATGCCTGGTTTCCTGGGGTGAATAATTTAGACTTGCGATATCGACCCCAAGCGAATGCGCGAACCCAGGCGGTGGTGCGACTAGCACAGGTGGTTAAAAATACTCCAGAAGATGCTCAAATTTATGCTAATTTGGCCTATTTGAGTCAGGCGATCGCCGGTCTTTATCCAGTCTGGCAAGGTTTCAATGAAATTGGACAATTTACCTTGCAGTCGCCTGGGGAAATTAATGACTTAATTACCTACGATGTCTTATATTTTAAAACTCACCCCTCTCTCTCCCTGAGTCCCGGAGAATTTGACATTTTGAGTCAATATATAGAGATGGGAGGAGTGCTATTGGTGGAGGCATCTATTAAGGGGAGCAAAGTCGAGGAATTGATTGGATTGCAGCATCAATTACAAGAGGCGATCGCCCGCATGGAAATTAGTCTGAATGTTCCCAATGAAACCAATGAAACCTCGGGGAAAACTGCTTCCGCTTCTCGGAATGAACAACTGGCGAATTATCTGGAAATTCATAAATCCCTAGAAGAAGAATTAATTTCGATTAAAAGTGCCTTGAGCGAAGAAATTAATACTCTATCTTCCGCCTTTAAAAAATTTGCCCGAGACTTAGGAATCCCTTTAGAAGACTTGGATTCCCTCAGCCGGAATCACCCCCTAAGAACTCAACCTTTTCTATTTTCAGCCTTACCCACTGTCAATGGACAAGCCTTAAAAATATTAGCCGGGGGAGGAATTATAATTTTCATCGGGAATTTATCCGCTGCTTGGGGATTAGATGAAAAGCTCTCGTTAGGGAGAGAAACCATTCGGACGGCACAGGAAATGGGCATTAATATTTTACATTATGCCCGCACCCGTCGGAAACTCACCCAATTACAAAAAGCCAAGGAATTCCCAATAACCCAAGTCCCCGATTAGGATTTGTCATTGGTCATTGGTCAATTGTCATTGGTCATTGG
>NZ_JAFLQW010000585.1 GCF_017313335.1 Phormidium pseudopriestleyi FRX01
ATCTTTTTGTTCTGGTGACGGAGGCTATCATAAAGACTAGCTAAAAACAATGTAGATGGTGACACTCTCCATAATTTTTGCGACTTCGGCAATCCTAAACTTGCTCATAACCTTATAATAGCATGAAAAATGAGTAAGTTTAAACAGCTTTAGTCAGAAATTTAAACTCTGTCTCCAGCCCTGAGTTTATCGAAAAGCCTGACGTTCCAACAGCCACGCAGTATAATCAAGTCGCAGCAAGGTTAAGTTTTGTAAAGTTAAAAGCTGAATATTTTATCATGGACATTCAAAAAAGTCAAGATATAAAACCAGCTAGGACCGGGCGATCGGCCCTAGGGGGTCGAAAGATTGCTAAACGGATTGGGCAATGGATGGCGATCGCGGCGCTTCAGGTGTTGAGCCTCCAAGCCAGTTCCGTTCCGGCTGCGATCGCCCAGATTCCACCGGAACAGTCTAACCCCGAGGCTTCCACCGAATCTGAACCGATAGACTCTGCCGCAGACTCACCGAGTCCCTCGTCTGCAACAGCAGCCCCCTTGTCCCTGTCCCCGAACAACTGGCTATCCGATGACTGGTTTACCCCATATCTGAATCGTCCCGTTCGCCTCGATGGACGGTCCCTATTTCCCGTGTCTCCCATCGAACTGGAGGAGGGGTCTCGGGTAGAGGCGATCGAGCGACAACTCCAGCACTTGCTGGAGGGCGTAAAAACCGAACTACAGCAAAATCGGCAGAGTCAGAACTCTGACGGAACCTATTCATCCGACGAGATTACCACCTTCATCAATCAAAATCTGCGACTTTACAACAATCCCCTAGGCGGTTTACCCGTCATTTATGCCCGGTGGGGGACAGCCTCCACCCAACAACAAATTAGACTTTTAACGGTAACTGCGTTAGATGTCGAACGCTTAGGGATGCCTCCGGAAATGGTGGCCGAGCGCTGGCAACAACAGATTCGCCAGGGACTCTTGCGCGCCTTATTAGAGCGTCAACCAGACTATCTCGAACAACAGGTCGTCTGGGCAGTCTCCATCGCCTTAGCAATGGTACTCTCTAGTTTGAGCCTGTTTTACTACCAGAAACAGTTTAAACGCAAGCGGGAGCAAATCCTAGCCACTCCTTATCCTCTACCCCAGGAGAGTACCTCAGTTCCTCCAAGGGAAATCCATCACCCCGACGAATCTGTTCCCGTCGCCGAATCTGAATCTATTGAAATGCAGCAACAAACCAAATCTATGGGGGAGTTGCAGTACAAGATGAAACAGCAGCAACAGCTCAATGTCAACGATATCCAGCAACGATTGGCGCAATTTGGGCAAGTCGTGATTTGGGGAGGCGGGACCTACAGCATTTTGGGATTGTTTTCCTGGAGTCGAGGCGTCCAAGTTATACTGCTGTCGTTACTTCCGGTTCCTTTGCGGCTGTTCGGGGTGGTGTTGAGTACCTTTGTTGGGGTTCGTCTGAGTGCGATCGCCATTGATCGGTTCTTTAGCGTCTTGCAAGAGGGTAAATTAGTAGACTTGAATGCATCTCGACGTTTGGCCCTCCGGTTTTCCACTTTTTCCGGAGTGTTTAAAAGTCTGACGGCAGGAGGTTGCGTGAGTATCGGCATTCTCATGACTCTATCGGTAATTGGCCTTGATATTGCACCTATTCTAGCCGGGGCTGGGATTATTGGGTTGGGGATTTCCTTGGCCTCTCAAAGTCTGATTAAAGACACGATCAATGGATTTTTGATTTTGTTTGAAGACCAATATGCGATCGGGGATGTAATTTTGGTAGAGGATGTAGGCGGACTCGTGGAAAATATGAATCTCCGCATTACTCAACTTCGCAATGGGGAAGGACAGTTAATTACAATTCCCAATAGTGCGATTTCCATTGTCCGCAATCTCTCAAAAGAGTGGGCGCGAGTGGATCTCACGATCACAGTCGCCTATCAGAATAATGTAGACCGCGTGTTGCAAGTGCTGCAAGAATTATCCTTAGAGATTTATAGTGAATCCGAATGGGAGGAAAAAATGATTGCTCCCCCGGAAGTATTGGGAATCGACGAGATCGGACACTCGGGAATTTTAATTCGGATTTGGATTAAAACCAGACCCCTCCAACATTGGAGTGTGGGGCGAGAGTTTCGCCGTCGGATGAAGATCCGGTTGGATCAACAGGGAATTGCGATCGGTGTACCTCAACAATCCGTGGTGTTTCAGAGTTCATTGGAACTGTTGAAACAGGCGCGTAATACCAACGGCGATCGCTCCCCTAAAATGCTGAGGGGAAATTCTGATAGTGCTTCACCCTAATCCGAAATCGGTTTCTAGTGTTGGGGTACAGTAAGGGTTCTCCACCGGATTTCTGAAGAAAAATGCTGGGGATTAGAAACCTAGCCCTGTCAAGGTGGTAAATTTAATGACGAAAAATCGTTGTTTCATGTAGTCTCCAAACCCTCTGATCTGATGTAGGGGTTTGGTCTCCAAACCCTCTTGAGGCTCTATCTACACAAATCCCCCACCTGTTTAAGGTTGGGGATTTTTCAGACCTAATATCAACCCAATTTAGGATGACGGGGCTTACTTACGCTGTTGATTTAAGTATTCAATCAGGTCATCAGACCCCCCAATATGCTTACCGTTGATGTAAACTTGTGGAACAGTTGTTGCTCCAGAAATAGCGCGTAAAGAACGGGTGGTAATATCGTCATTTAAGACAATTTCTTCATACTCAAACCCATGTTCTTTTAGAGCCGCTTTAGCGCGAGCACAATAGGGACAACCTTCTTTGGTCAACAGAGAAACACATTCGGGTTTCTTCGCTTCCGGGTTGATATACTTGAGCATTGTCTCTGCATCAGAGACTTCAAAGGGGTCGCCATCCACCTCGGGTTCGATAAACATTTTTTCGATAGTTTTATCTTTGACTAACATGGAGTAGCGCCAGGAACGCTGACCAAATCCGAGGTCTTCTTTGTTGACCAGCATTCCCATTTTTTCGGTGAATTCGCCATTTCCATCAGGAATGAAGGTGATATTATCTGCTTTTTGTTCTTTTTTCCATTCATTCATCACAAATGGGTCATTGACGGAAATACAGATAATGTCATCAACGCCATTGGATTTAAAAGTTGGGGCTAATTCATTGTAGCCCGGAACGTGACTAGAGGAACAAGTGGGGGTAAATGCGCCGGGTAGGGAAAAGACGATGACAGTTTTCCCGGCAAATAGCTCATTGGTGGTGACTGTTACCCAGTCTGCATTCTGACGGGTTTTTAAGGTAATATCAGGAACGGTTTGCCCTTCACGATTTTGTAACATGATAGATTCTCCCAGTTGTTGAGTTAGTTGATGGATGCCAGAATTTAGGGTTAATTCAGACCACAAAATCCCTTGTTTTTTCTTGGGCTAGAGTAGATAAAACCCCAGCCAACGGCGATCGGCTTTCGTTTCTATCAGGGTGAAACAGAAAGCGGGGGATTTGGTGCTTCACTATTGTAACGAATCTCAGGAACTGTTCGAGTATCTGGCAAAGTTGCGGGGATCTGTGGCTGAAGGCGATCGCTTTATGTCTCACGCTCGTTGACAAAAAGTAACATTGAGGGTAAAAGAGCCTTAGTGATTGACACTCCCACGTCTAAAGAGCGTGGGATTCTTTAAGAGTCCAGAATCTGAACCTTAAGGGCGTAGTCAATGCGCCCCTACCAACTCCATCAAGATTCAATCCCAATGTTGTCGCTACTTTTCAGCAGATTGTTG
>NZ_JAFLQW010000142.1 GCF_017313335.1 Phormidium pseudopriestleyi FRX01
CTGTATTACCGCCACCTGTATTACCGCCACCTGTGCCACCGTTAGGCGGTTGAATGATTAAATCAAAGGTATCGGTAATGCTTGCACCGGATTTATCGGTAGCGGTGACAATAATCGTGAGAGTTCCGATATCGGTTCCTTCTGGGATGCCGGTGAAGGTGCCGTCATCATTGAAGATTAACCAATTGGGAAGAGGGTCTCCATTGGAGAGGGTAACGGTATAGGTTAAGCTGTCATCATCAGCATCATCAAAGGTATTTTCCGGGATGGGGAAGGTAAAATTTGTTCCGGGAGTGGTGGTTTGATTTTCGAGAGGATTGAGAAGAATGGGGGGAGCATTAATGTTTAAATTAACAGTGGAGGGAGTCTCGGCATAGTCGGTGCCGTCAAATCCATTCCAATTAAAACTCACCGCACCATTGAAGTTTTCATTGGGGACAAAGGAGAGTTTCTCTATATCGTTTAGGGGAATTTCTAGGGGATTTTCGATGGGATTTCCATCAAAGAATAGGGTTCCGGTGGTGGGAAGAGAAGTAATTAAAATTTTCTGGAGGGTATTCCCATCACTGTCTGTAAATTGACTGGTAAAATACGCGGGGTTAAAGAAAAAGGGAGTATCTTTTGTGCCGGTTTGATTGAGGGGTGCTAGGGTGGGCGGGTTATTGATATTGACGACAAAGGTGCCGAGTTCCTGGGAGGCGATCGCATTGCCGGTGGTATCGGTGACTTCGTTTTCTTGCAACGTCACCGTATAAGTGCCATTATCGCCGGGATCCCAACTGTCCCCGGGAGGGGTCATCTGGTAGGTGACTTTGATGCTATTGAAATTGCCGTTATTATCGGGGGTGGCGATCGCCGTGACGTTGAGACTCTCGTTATTGGTTCCCGTGACAATAATATCCCCAATACCCAGGGTACTCCAATCGATCGCCCGGTTATCGGTAAAGGTGACCGTGAAACTGTAGGTTGTTCCCCCTACAGTGGTCACATCTTCGGCAATAAAGTTTTCAAAATTGGGCAAAATCCAGTCCGTCGGTCCAGGAGAACCGATATCTAACCCGCTATTATTGCCATCTAAGGCACTCTCATAAGCTTTGGCGACGACTTCCGTGGGAACACCGGGTACACCGATCGCACTTGTAGCCCAATTATTACCATTATCATTGGCTTTTGTCAAGTCATCTTCGCTGAAAGTGAGCGGGTTTAAATACAGGGAAGCGCCGGTGGAGGGAGTCGGCCATAATAACCCGCGTGTGTCATACGCCACCCCATCAATGGCGGTTTGAAACCCCCGGGTATAGCTACTAAAGCTCGGCCACAACCCGATGCGATCGCTCTCGTTGCCCAAGGCAGACCAATTACTGACGGGAATCAGGGAAATATCTCCAGTATCCCATGCTGCTGTAAACGACTCAGGAGATAGGGTGGCATTAAACAAAATCCCCGTTTTTCCCGGGGCAATCTCACCCCCAGCAATATTCGCCGCAGTCAGGTTTGTACCAGCATTGTCCAAGACAAATCCAGTTAAATCCAGGGGTTGATCCGTCGGATTGTAAATCTCCACCCACTCCCAGTCCGGTTCGTCACTGACGGGATGATACATAATTTCCGTAATCACCAGGAGAACCTGTCTCTCGTAAGCGCCGATATCGATCGCCGCCCCAACCTCGCGCTGGAATTCGTTACCCCGTTGGTCAGTGACTAAATCAGTGTTAACATCAGGATTGCCCAAATTAATCGCCGGAGACCCTAAAATCAGGGCATGGGTTAACGGAGACCTGTCAGGTGCGTCATTCAGTGCTAAAGTCGGATTGATGACATCGGTAATGTCAATCCCACCGAGGGAGACAAAGCTGTAATTTTTCTCATCAGCATTTAACCCAGTGCTGCCCGTCCAATTGCCGATCAGGTTGTACTCTGTTAAAGTCGGAGTATTGCTAACCTGACCAGAAATATCCCGGTGGACAATTTCATTACTATTATCTTCGTTTCCGGCAACAATGGTATGACTGAGATTGAGGTTAGGTCCAACCTCTGGAATAATAAAGATACCGCCACCGGTGCCTGTGTCATTGCCATCATGATCAGCAGTATTAAAGGCGATCGTGCTGTGACGAACAGTTAGACTTCCTCCGTTGTAAAACCCGCCACCGTCGTTTGCCGCCTGGTTATTGGAAATCGTACTATTGGAAATGACCGCAGTGCTGCCATTGCGGATGCCTCCACCCTGATTGTCAGATTTATTGTCATAAATGGTACTCCCGATTACGGTCAAATTCTGGTCGCCCGTATGCCGAATTCCTCCCCCTTCATCAGCAGATAAGTTGTTAGAAATGCTACTCTGTATAACCGTCAGAGTCCCCTCATTATTAATGCCTCCACCGTCATCATCAGCTTGGTTGCCGGTGATGGTACTCTGATTCAGGGTCAAAGTCCCCGCATTGTAAATCCCGCCGCCATCCCCTGTATTATTTTGGTCTGTAATCTCGGCCCACCCATTTTTAACGGTGAGATTATTCAGGGTGAGGTTAGCATTGGCCCCGACATGGAAAATCCGGAAACCGGGTGCGTTCTCATCCCGAATGATTTCAGCCCCGTTTCCATTAATCGTGAGAGTACCCGTCTCAATAGAGGGTAACCCGTTCGTGCCGAGGATAAAATTATGAATTTGGGTGAGGTTATAAATACCCTCTTCTAAAGTGATGATACTATCTTGACCATCTTGATTCGCCGCTGTAATTGCCTTAATCAGGTCGGTAACATTTCCCGCCTCGACTGTATAGGTTACTGGGAGTAAGGCGTTATAGGCAGCGATCGCCTCGGACTGGAAGGGTAAGGGGGTCTCAATCTGTCCCGTACTCACTTCTAGGGTCCAGTTGCCATTCAATTCAGCACTGCCGGTTAAATCATCGGAGGCGGCAATATCCGCACCTGTCAACTCCGCTAGTTGTTGCAGGAAAGTAATCCCTGTATCTGATGTCCCGACATTGCATCCATAGAGTAAGATATCGGCCCCCTCACTGAGTGCCGCCCGCAGAATCTGCCATTGGGGAAGATAGGCATCCAGAGACTCGGCATCCAGTTGTGTTGTCCCGAGTTGGACTCTGTCCGAACTCCCGTGAGACACCAGATGAATGCTGTCGATGCCAGTCCGACCCGCGATCGCCTCAATGATTTGGTCAATGCCATCGCGATCGGCATCAAGCACGATCGCCTCCGTATCCGATGGCAGACCATCCAAGAGGGTTTGTTTGTCGGAAACCCCTGAATCGATAAATACCAGGGTGCGGGACTCCGTTAAAGGAGGGTTTCCCTGGATGGGAGGTTGTTCAATGGTATGCAGGTCATTATATTGTTTTGAAATCCTGGGCAAGAGGTTGACTGGTCTCGATTGTTGGTGGTTCATTGGAAATACATCCTCGGAAAATATTGTTTTGAAAATCATATAAAACACCCAACCCTCGTATTATCACTAGGGCGTGGGTTGTTGCTAAATCAAGAATTGACGATTTTGCTCGAAAAAATAAAAAACAAAATCACTCTGGTTATGATCTAGTATAGCCCGTAGATACACGGAGATGGGTTGCACCCATCAACTATATGCCTGAAGGATGAGGTTAGCCCTTCCCTGAATCGCAACCCATTCAAAATCGGCCCTCTCCCGCCAACTTTCATGGGTGCAAAGGATTTCTCTGCGGACTGATTTAGGCTTAGACAAAAGGGTTTACCGGGTCCTGCGCGGATTATGACCGATCTAACATAAAATAAAAGCAACGCCCTAGGGAGTCAGGATTGCGGACTAAACGGGGGTTCATCCGTGCCACAATCCGAGCGATCGCCGGATCAGGGGCAATCCCATCTACAGCGCGTCTTGCAGCAGTTTGCTATAAAGATAGCGAGCAAGATGATCGCACAAGGGGTTCGGGCGTCGGATCCATTGTCAGAATGATTTAAATTAGCTATATCAGAATCAGGAGATTCTCTCACCCAACGATGAAACCCTATCAACAAATCCCCATTCTCGACTGTGGCGAACCCTTGGTGGCGATTCCTGGGGATCAGTTTGCCCTCGTGTTGCCTCATCCTTATGAACTTTTGGGCGCACCCTACAAAAGGCGATCGCCCTTTTATCTGCGCCAAGGGGTACTGACGGGTTTAATTCAAGCACAAACTCACCTCCATCGGCAATACCCCCAATGGCAGATTTCCATTTTTGATGCCTATCGGCCTATTGCTGTGCAACAGTTTATGGTAAACTATACGTTCACCGAGCAGGCGCGATCGCAAGGATTAGACCCGGGGAAATTAAGCCCCTCTGAGCGCCAAGAAATTTTAGCTCAAGTATATCAATTTTGGGCCGTTCCCAGTCTGGACCCCGCCACCCCTCCGCCTCATGCCACAGGTGCTGCCGTGGATGTCACCTTAGTCGATGAGGCAGGAATCGCCGTGGAAATGGGTTCCCCGATTGATGAAATCTCACCGCGATCGCATCCCGACTATTTTGCCCAAAGCACCAGTCAGACTCACCAAGACTATCACAACCATCGCCAAATTTTGGCCCAAGCAATGCAACAAGCTGGATTTGCTCAACATCCCAATGAATGGTGGCATTTCTGTAAAGGGGACCAAATGTGGGCCTGGTTAACTCACCATGAGACTGCTGTTTATGGCAGAGTCGAGTAAACCCAACCCCTCCTATACTCCATTCAATTGTCAAAGGTCTATAAAACCCCGCACCCTCAAGGGTGGGTCTACACGGACAAAGCCCGCACTTCGACGGGACTCAGCACAGGCCTGCGCGGCGTCAAAGCGAAAACCGCTATAATACCAACCGGATTTGGTATTATAGCGGTTCTTCCGCTAGTGCGATCCGCCCTCACCCCAAACCCCTCTCCCAAAGAGGGAGAGGGGCTGGAGGTGAGGGCATGAGTCCACCGAACCGCTACTACAAACTTCATTTTTCATCTAGGGTTAGGGATTTTTCTATACTCCAAATATGCCCAAAAGGATGGAGGGGATTGAGGGTATAACGGGGGTCGAGTTCAAGGCTTTTATACAATTCCTCGGTGGGACGGAATAAAAATAGGGATGATGAGGGTTCGGTGATTTCCAGGCGATCGCCGTCGGCGAGGGTCAGAACTCGCACATCGGGATTGAGTTTATAACTCAAGGCAATCAGACGACTGAGGCGATCGGGACTTCCGATGATCAGCGGGTTTTGCCCTTGATTGACCAGTTGGGCGACTTCTACATCATAATAGCAACTATATTTATGCCACCAAGTTTCGGCGGAGGCACTCACGGCACAAGAAACAATGCCTACCCCCAGCAATACCACATAGGCAAATTGCCAAATTCGACGCTGGAGATTCCCGCCAGTATCGAGACGGAGGCGATCGGCAAACAGATAGGCGACTGCCAATTGCAAGGCTAAATAGGAGGGGAAAAGATAGCGAGCAATCCCCGACCTCTGCCCCCCGGAAATCACGTCATAGAGCATCAAAAACAAGCCATTAGCGGCAATGGATGTAAGCAGAAACCACCCAGCGGATTTCGGAGTTTTACGAACGGTCACCCATAAGGCATATCCCACTAACAGGAGAATCGGGATAACAGCATAACCCCAGAAATTTACCCAAGCGAATGGGGGTGAATCTTGACCCTGTTCTACATCAAAAAACCGTTGGGGATAGACGCTATGAAGGTCAAAAAATACTGAACTCAAATTCACCAACCACCGCTTCACCAACGAATCCAGAGAGATGTCTCGCCCCAACCATCCCCCCAGTCGGCTGTTATTTTTGAAATAAACCACAATCCAGGGAATCAATGTGGCACAACCGAGTCCCGAAGCAATTAGATAGGATTTAAAAGATTGAGTTAATTTCCATTTTTCTCGAAATCCAACATACAATCCATGCCCGAAAAAGACTAATCCTGAAATCAGATGAGAATAGAACCCTAAGACAACCGTCCCGGCATAAATTGCCCAACTGCCTCGGGTATTCAAGCGCAGCGATCGCAACAAGGCTAACCCAGAAACTAAGGTAACAACCGTCCATAAGCTATATTGTCGGGCTTCTTGAGCATACAGCAAATGTAAGGGAGAAACGGCCACCAAAGACATGGCAATCCAACCCACGATTGGAGCAGAAAATAGCTCTAAACTGAGGAAATAAATGGCAGGAAATGCCAATAGACTCAACATCGCTGCCACGCTACGAGTCACGGTGATGGAATTGCCAAATATCTCCATCCAGAGTCGGGTTAAGAGGTAATAAATGGGAGCGTGTTCAGCATTTTCAGCTAAGGCATTAATGGTATCTCCCCACCCCCGTTCCGGTGAGAGACTTTGAAACTCATGCAACTGGGCGATCGTCAGCGATTCCCCAGTGGGAAGTTGCTCATAAAAGTTAGATTTTCGGTATCCTGCTACGCGCAAAGAGGTATGCACTTCATCAATCCAGTAAATTTTTTGGTCTAATTGATAAAACCTAAAAAATATGCC
>NZ_JAFLQW010000354.1 GCF_017313335.1 Phormidium pseudopriestleyi FRX01
CGTAACCTAAACGTAAAGGGAAAGTTCAAATCTAATTTGAGCGGACTTATTAGAGGCACAATGAGCCGTGCCCATCAGACTTAGGCTTTGGTCTAAGGCTGTGCAAGAATCCCCGTGTCTTTAGACATCGGGAGTGTCAACAAAGCACTGTAATACTTCCCCTGAGTCAAAGCTAACCCCGCCTCCAAGACTGACTGAGTATCCTTCAACATCACCCAAGACTCATGCATCGCCGAGGCCACGGACATTTGTTGTAAAATCTCCATATTGCGATCGGGAGCCACATTAAACCCCATCTGTTCCGGATTCAACTCCGAATCATTGCGAACCTTGGACCCCCAATAGCATCCCCAAATTCGCCCCAATTTCCACGCTGGGACCTTCCGGCCCTAAAGAGGCCCCGGTCCCCAAGGAAACCGACGCCGCCACCATTTTCGGAACAGGTCTCAGGGGCAGCAGTTCCCGCCGGCCCTGAGTTGCCGCAATTAAAGCTGAGATGCCTGGACCAAAATCGGGCCGATGCCAGCGCATCAACCCCACCACTGCCCCTCCCAGGGCCGGAATACAAGCCAAGGTCCAAGGTCCCGCAGGGGAAATGATGCCCATGACATCCTCAAGCATCAGGGTATGGATCAGGTGAATCAGGTAGTGAAAGGTGACGATTCCCATCCCGGTGCTACTGCCAATGAAGACGGCGAGGAGAAGCACAACCGTTTCTGGGGTGGGCTGCAATCGATTCAGAAAACTCGTTAGGGAGGACTTGGAAGGGGCAGGAGGGGCTTGCCCAGGACGTAACAGATCGGGGGGCGGGAGGGCTCTCATGAAATCACGATGCGGTGAAAATATCGGAAGTTTTAACTTTTGTTACTATTTTTTCATTTTTCACAGACTCTGGAACGCTCTTGACTGCGGTTTTTTGGAACAATAGTGAATTCGCTTGGACTGGAGTATCAAGGCCCAAGTTTTGTAGGGCAATTTTTGCGCCGGTTGAGTGAGCTTTGCTCTGAACCCTGGACCGTGATTCTCGGGGGTCTCGAACCGTTAAATCCCAGGGGCGCTAGAGTCTGGGGTGACTCTGGATTTTTAAAACTGGCTATGAAAAGGGGTTGGGTAACGTGCAAAAATGGCACTATCCCGGCAGGATGATTCAGTTGGCTTGTCCGTTAAAATTGGGCTGAAGATTAAGGGCGGAGTTTTCGTTCAATTGAGCTCGATTCGGTCTTATGTCCACCGCTTCGCCCCAATCCTGGCCGACAGTTCTAGTTATCCTAAATTCTGAGCGGATTCTCTTTCTTTTGGACAGATTGCCCAGTCCTTCGGGGCGATCGCAGTCAGTTCTAGGTTTGAGCTTTAATCGATTCTGCAATCTCGTTCATCGCCAATTACCGAGGGTAGAAAGGTAAAAATCAGTCTACCTATTTTTATAATATCTGATTTTCCAGCTAATTTAATCGCCAAATTTTAGAAAAATCCGGACAATCTCCCCCCAATTGAGTTGGGACTCCCCAGTTAATTAAACTTCACCCTCGACCCCAGTCTGAACTCAACCGGCTCTATAATTAAAGACAAAGACAATGCGATTCAACTCTCTGGGCCGGAAGTCTGGACTCAGGCTAGTCATTTGATAAAGTGAATGTCGGGGCAATATGGGATCATCACAGGGTAAGCTCAAGCCGCCCAGGAATCAAACCCAGATTAAACAAGGCACAGCAGGATGGAGTCCAAGCTCCCGGGCCAATTTTTATTAACAAGTGCCACCACTTACTAACCTAAAAAAGCTCAAACACCACAAGGGGTTTAAGCCAATCAACTCAAGGGGACACCGATTCAAAACACAAAATATTTACAATTAATCTAAGTCTTTAGTCTATCAATCTTGTTAGAGTAGAATGAGAGTAGAAATAGGGTAAAGCAAGGTACAGGGATAGCCTTAGACGCCCTGGGGCATCAGGTCCCCCCCTAGCGCTCAATTATCATCAGGAAAATGGGGCGATTTACCCGTTAAGACCGGGAATGATCTCTCCGAGGGGATAGATGGTTCCTCAAATTGTCTCGGTTTGACCCCAGCCAGAGCAGAGTCCTGGCCTCCTTAAGACCCTTGTCAGGACTCAAAGGGGGCAGCATGAGCGTAGCGCGAGGGTTCAGAAGAAGGCAAATTGCGATCGCATTATGATACCCCAATCCGGGTTTCCACGGAGTGAAAACTCAATCAAAGAACCCACAGAACCCCACCCAAGTCAATCCTTAGAACCCAAGGAGTTTAAAATTGTTAAATAAGTTTGTGACATTCATCCGAATTTCCCCTTTTTCGGGTATAACAGGAGAATGCTGCCATAAGTTTCTAAAACCGGGTTAACTTTAAATATAGTTACCTCTATTTTCTCCTTGTTAGAGATTTAGCGTCAAACGTACAACCTGACTGATAGACCCCATTGCGACTACAAGCGAAATACACCCATGCAAGAGATGCAAAACCAATTCACAGTTCACTTCTGGGGCGTGCGAGGGAGCATAGCCTGTCCCGGGTCCGAAACCGTCCGGTACGGCGGTAATACACCCTGCATTGAGATGCGAGTGGGTGGTGAGCGCCTAATTTTTGATGGAGGGACGGGCTTAAGGGTTCTAGGACTATCCCTGCTATCACAGATGCCGGTCAAAGCTTCGATGTTTTTCACGCACTCCCACTGGGATCATATCCAGGGGTTTCCTTTTTTTGTACCGGCTTTTATTAAAAATAATCGCTTCCACATTCATGGGGCGATCGCGCCGAATGGAGCCACAATCGAGCAACGCCTCAACGATCAAATGTTGCACCCGAATTTTCCGGTGCCGTTGCAGATTATGGGTGCGCAACTGGAATTTCAGGATATCAAAATCGGCGAAGTTGTACAAATTGGAGAGGTTAAGGTTGAAAATGCCCTCCTCAATCATCCCGGAGAGGCTGTCGGCTATCGGGTAAGCTGGCGCGGGTATGTAGCGGCTTACGTTACGGATACTGAACATTTTCCCGATCGCCTCGATGAAAATGTCCTGTGGTTAGCGCGCGATGCCGATGTCATGATTTACGATGCGACCTATACCGATGACGAGTACAACTCCTCCACATCCAGTAAAGTCGGCTGGGGACATTCCACCTGGCAGGAAGCGGTCAAAGTTGCCAAGGCAGCCAATGTCAAAAGACTGGTGATTTTCCATCATGACCCCCTGCATAATGATGATTTCTTAGATCGGATTGGAGAGCAAGCGGCTCAACTGTTTCCGAATTCGCTGATGGCACGAGAGGGACTCTCAGTCCAGTTAATTACCCCCGGGGAAGAGCCTGCGGTTCACGAACCGCAACAGGCAAAAGCCTCCGTCTAATCCACATCCGTGGGTCTAAACTAAAACGGGTGAGGCTTCAACACCACTGAGGTAGAGATGGAATTGTCCAGTCGCTGCTGAAGCATCACCCGAGCGATCGGGCGATCGCCCCTGGGAATTTTCAGATCACAGGATAAATTTTGTCTAGAGTTTGGGCAGTTTCCATTTATGTGTCAAAATGTAAACTGTGTGGATTACCTCTTCTCTAACAACGGCTCTGACTCCCGCCTCTGTTGCCCTGGGAAATTTTGATGGCATTCATCAGGGACACAGACAGGTCATGCAGCCTATTTTAAGTCCGTCCTTGCGCCGTCAGCCGCTTTCTGTCCCTCCTCTGACGGGAGAAAGCTATGGGGAAAATTCCCCCCCCAACCCCGAGGCATCTCTAAAGAATGCCGAAGAAACAAATTTAGAACCCTACCCCACCGTCGTTACCTTTAATCCCCATCCCCAGGAATTTTTTACCGGGCAACGGCGTAGTCTGCTCACCCCCCTAAGTGAAAAGGTCAAATATTTAGAAGCCATCGGGGTTCAACAGCTCGTTTTGCTGCCCTTTGACCAGGATTTAGCCAATATGACCCCGGAATCCTTCGTGGAAGAGATTCTGGTGGGACAGCTAAAAGCTCAACAGATTAGTGTGGGGCAAGATTTTTGTTTTGGGCGGCAACGCTCAGGTACTGTCACCGAACTCAAGGCGATCGCCGCTCGTCACGGGGTCAAAGTTCACCTGGTTCCCTTACAAACGGCCAACGGCGATCGGATTAGCAGTTCTGCCATTCGTGAAGCCCTCCTCCAAGGCAACCTTAAACAAGCCAACTCCATTCTCGGACGCCCCTACAGTCTGATAGGAGAAGTCGTGCAGGGAAAACAGATTGGCAGAACCATTGGATTTCCCACGGCGAACCTGCAACTTCCCCAGGAAAAATTTCTACCCCGCCACGGCGTCTATGCCGTGCGGGTTTATGGTGTATCCAGCCTCTGTGAAGAAAACGGGGTGATGGGTGCGCTGAATATCGGGACTCGTCCTACCGTCGATGCGATCGCCACCCCCACCGTCGAAGTGCATTTATTAGATTGGTCCGGGGATTTGTATGGGAAAACCTTGACATTGCACCTAGAGCACTTTTTGCGTCCCCAACAAAAATTTAACTCCTTAGACCAACTCAAAGCGCAAATCCAAACCGACTGTGACAGCGCCCGAACCCTGTTAAGCGCCCAGGAGTAGTCCGGTTTCACAGGGGTTTTGACCCCTGAAGCCTTAGATTGAGGAAAGTTTAACTGCTTCGATAAGAGGCGATCGCTCATCACCCTCTTTAACCGTAAGCTGGTAATAGGGATCTGTTCTCCAGGCGCGATCATCGAGTCCGAAATAAATCCCGCTTACCAAGATAACTCTGGGTGATATTGAGCTAATTATGAGAGACCGTGTAGAAAAACTAACCCACAACCTCAGCCAAACCATTGTCGGCAAAACCGATGCCATTCGCCTCGTACTCGTGGCCCTCTTCAGCGGGGGCCATGCCTTGCTTGAAGATGTCCCCGGCGTCGGCAAAACCCTGATTGCCAAATCTCTGGCGCGTTCCATCGCTGGCGACTTTAAACGGATCCAATGTACCCCGGACCTCTTACCCACGGATATCACCGGGACCAATATCTGGAATCCCAATAGCGGCGAGTTTCAATTTCTTCCCGGTCCCGTCTTTACCAATATCCTCCTAGCAGATGAAATCAACCGGGCCACCCCCCGCACCCAGTCTGCCTTACTTGAGGTGATGGAAGAACAACAAGTCACCGTCGATGGCGTTGCCCGAATCGTTTCCCATCCCTTTTTTGTGATTGCCACTCAGAACCCCATTGAGTATCAAGGCACTTTTCCCTTACCGGAAGCCCAAATGGACCGCTTTACCCTGTCCTTTTCCATCGGGTATCCTAGCGAAGTCGAAGAACTGCAAATGTTGGAACGCCTGGAAAACAAAGGTTCCAACTTCCGGGAATTGCAACCCTGCCTGAAAATAGAAGAAATCCTCGATCTGCAACGCCTTTGTTCTCAGGTTCGGGTCGATCGCTCCTTGCAGCAATACATCGTCAATTTAGTGCGCGCTACCCGAGAGTCAGAGGATATCACCCTGGGAGTCAGTCCCCGGGGTGCACTCGCCTTGCAACGCGCCACCCAAGCTCTAGCTTTTCTGGAGGGTCGAGATTATGCTGTTCCTGATGATATTAAATTTTTAACCCCTCACGTGCTCTGCCACCGCCTGATTCCTTCGGGAGGACGTCGCGCTAAAACCATTGTGGAGCAACTGTTGCGATCGGTTTCCATTCCTTAACAGGTAAAGGGGATGGATAGGGTATTCAGTACCATCCGCTATTGAGTTAGCTTCCAGCATCCATCCCTTCTAGCTTGAGTTATCAATCAGCGCTCCATGATCAACATGATATTAAGGTTTATCAGAACAAGAATCCTCCGACGGCAGGGGGTGCGATCGCCCTTCGTCCTGTTTCTATTGCTCCTGTTGTGGAGTGTTCTCATCTCCTGGCAACTCGCCGAGGCGATCGAACCCCCCGCCATCACCACCGTAGATCCCGTCCCCGAAACCCTGCAACTCGGACAAGAACTCTACCTCAATACCTGCGCCAGTTGCCATATCGCCCCCCCTCCTGCCATCTTCCCCACCGAAACCTGGCGAGATATCATCCAAGACACCAACCACTACGGCATCCAAATCCCACCCCTAGTCGATCCGGGCCGCCTTGTCATCTGGAATTACCTGAGAATCTTCTCCCGTCTCCAAACTCCCGACACAGCCATCCCCTATCGCATCCGCGACTCGAACTATTTCAAAGCCCTCCATCCGAGGGTCGAACTCCCCGACTCCCTCACCCTGAGAACCTGCATCCAATGCCATCCTGGAGCAGAACAATACAATTTTCGCAGCCTAACCCCAGAGTGGGAGAATGCTGAGTAATTTGTCATTGGTCATTGGTCATTGGTCATTTCTCTCCTCGTATCCTCGTGACTTGGCGATCGCGAGTCACGCATGATTGGAGGCTCTGCCTCCTGCTCTGTATTAGGCGGCAGACTCCCCCATCCTCGTGACTTGGCGATCGCGAGTCACGCATGATTGGAGGCTCTGCCTCATGCCTGTATTAGGCGGCAGAGCCGCCCCATGCCCATGTCACGGCAGAGCCATGACACGAGGGGGAAGTCACGAGCAGAGGACTTCCCCCTTACAAGAGTGGGTTTTTTACGAACGGTCCCCGGACCTTGGCAAGGGGAGGGTTAGGGTGGGGTCCTCTTTGACGTGCGATCGCGCGTCAAGAGGAATGAGTGGGTGGAGAGTTCACGCGCAAGCGCGATCGCCTGAGTTACGAAGAAAGAGGTTGGCACCCGCCTCTATACAGCTGCGATCGCATCCAGTGAGTGCGTAACTCAGGCGATCGGCACGTCACCGCCGACACCCCCCCTAACCCTCCCCTTGCCAAGGTCCGGGGACCGGAGGTAAGGCAAATCACTATGAGCGTAAAAACCCTACTCTTGTAAGTCCCCCATACCCCCATCTCCCCATCCTTCACTCATCCGTTCGGTAGAAATGATAAAATTCATATCAGTTAAAACTCCCGTCAGCCAAGCTGTGTAAAATACGGGACATAAAACTGGCTGAATCAAACCCTCTTAAAAGTAGCGCTACTGTCTTGATATGCTTAAAAATCTGCTAGGCGACCCCAACGCACGCAAGTTAAAAAAATATCAACCCCTCGTCGTTGATATCAATCTCCTTGAAGAAGAAATCCAGGCCCTAAACGATGAACAACTAACGGCTAAGACAGCAGAATTCAAAGAAATGCTCTCCAAAGCCAAAACCATCGCCCAGGAAAAAGAGATTTTAGAAGACATCCTCCCCGAAGCATTTGCCGTGGTGCGAGAAGCTGCTAGGCGGGTTTTAGCCATGAGACACTTTGACGTGCAGTTGCTCGGGGGGGCCATCCTGCACGAGGGACAGATTGCCGAAATGAAAACCGGGGAAGGGAAAACCTTAGTTTCCACCTTACCCGCCTACTTAAACGCTTTAAATGGCAAAGGCGTTCATGCTGTTACCGTTAACGACTATCTCGCCCGACGAGATGCAGAATGGATGGGACAAGTGCATCGGTTCCTCGGTTTGACTGTGGGACTGATTCAACAGGGAATGTCCCCCACGGAACGCAAGAAAAACTACGCCTGCGATATCACCTACTGCACCAACTCCGAACTCGGATTTGACTACCTGCGGGATAACATGGCAACCTCAATGGCGGAGGTGGTGCAACGTCCTTTCAATTACTGCATCATCGATGAAGTGGATTCGGTGCTCGTTGACGAAGCGCGGACCCCCTTGATTATTTCTGGGCAAATTGAACGCCCCACAGAGAAATACACCCGCGCCACAGAAATTGCGATGGCCTTGAATGCTGAGGAGCATTATGAGGTTGATGAAAAAGCCCGAAATATCCTGGTGACAGATGAAGGGTTTGCCCAAGCAGAGGAATTGCTGGGAGTGACGGACCTTTATGATCCGGCAGATCCTTGGGCGCATTATATTTTTAATGCGATTAAAGCCAAGGAACTGTTTATCAAGGATGTCAACTATATCGTTCGTCAGGATGAAGTAGTGATTGTGGATGAGTTTACCGGACGGGTGATGCCCGGACGTCGCTGGAGTGATGGACTGCATCAGGCGATCGAGGCAAAGGAACGAGTGGAAATCCAACCGGAAACTCAAACCCTGGCAACCATTACCTATCAAAACTTTTTCCTGTTGTATCCTAAGTTAGCTGGGATGACCGGAACCGCCAAAACTGAAGAGGCAGAATTTGAGCGGATTTATAACCTACAAGTGACCGTGATTCCCACGAATCGCTCCCTCCAGCGTTATGATATGTCCGACGTGGTGTATAAAAGCGAGGAAGGGAAATGGAAATCCATCGCCCAAGAATGTGCGGAAATGCACCAAGCGGGACGCCCGGTATTGGTGGGTACAACCAGTGTGGAAAAATCCGAGGTGCTCAGCAGACTGCTGAATGAACTGAAAATTCCTCACAACCTGCTCAACGCTAAACCGGAAAACGTCGAACGAGAGTCAGAAATTGTCGCCCAAGCAGGTCGTAAAGGTGCCGTGACGATCGCCACGAATATGGCCGGTCGCGGGACGGATATCATTCTCGGCGGTAATGCCGAATATATGGCCCGTCTCAAGGTGCGGGAATACCTGCTACCTCGCATTGTACGACCCGAGGAAGAGGGGAATATGAATGCTCCTAAAGTGGCCGGGACGACTGATCCACGCAATAAACCCGAAGGGTTTGCCGAAACTTCTGAGAAAAAAGTAAAAACTTGGAAAGTCTCCCCGCAAATTTTCCCCACCCAACTTTCTCGGGAAACGGAACAGCAACTCAAGGAAGCAGTAGAATTTTCTGTCCAACAATATGGGGAACGGAAGCTGGCGGAATTAGATGCGGAAGATAAAGTGGCAGTTGCCTCGGAAAAAGCCCCCACCGATGACCGGGCAATTCAAAAACTCCGGGATATCTACAACCGAATTCGCGAAGAATACGAAGCGTTTACCCGCAGTGAACATCAAGAGGTGATTCAACTCGGTGGACTGCACGTTATCGGGACTGAACGTCACGAATCCCGCCGGATTGATAACCAATTACGGGGACGCGCCGGACGGCAAGGTGACCCGGGTTCTACGAAGTTTTTCCTCAGTTTACAGGATAACTTATTGCGGATTTTCGGCGGTCAGCGCGTCGAGTCTATGATGAATATGTTCCGGGTGGAAGAAGATATGCCGATCGAGTCGAAAATGCTGACTCGTTCCCTCGAAGGCGCACAGAAAAAGGTGGAAACCTACTACTACGACATCCGGAAACAGGTGTTTGAGTATGACGAAGTGATGAACAATCAACGTCGCGCCATCTATGCCGAACGTCGCCGGGTTCTGGAAGGATTAGACCTTAAAGAACAGGTTATTAAGTATGCGGAACAAACGATGGATGATATCGTGGAAGCCTACGTCAACCCCGATTTACCCTCGGAAGAATGGCAATTGGATCAAATGGTGGATAAGGTTAAAGAGTTTGTGTACTTGTTAGCGGATTTGGAACCGCCCCAACTGGAAGACTTATCCATTGAGGAAATTAAAACCTTCCTCCATGAACAAATCCGGATTGCTTACGATATGAAAGAGGCGCAAGTCGATCGCATTCAACCGGGACTGATGCGGCAAGCGGAACGGTTCTTTATTCTCCAACAAATTGATACTTTATGGCGGGAACATTTGCAACAAATGGATGCTTTACGGGAATCGGTTGGTTTGCGGAGTTACGGTCAAAAAGATCCGTTGTTGGAATATAAGAGTGAGGGGTATGAGTTGTTCTTGGATATGATGACGGCGATTCGTCGGAATGTGGTCTATTCGCTGTTCCAATTCCAGCCGCAAATGCAACAAGCACAAGCGGTGGCGGCGGAACGGTAAAGCGGAAGGGTTAACCAGAAAGTGGATGCTCAATTCCAATTCCTCCTCCGTGGAAAGAGGACCCCACCCTAACCCTCCCCTTGCCAAGGTCCGGGGACAAGAGGTAGCTAAAATTCCAGTCCCCCCCCTTAGCAACGCCATCGGGCTAGGGGGGGTTCCAATGTTGAGGGAAACCGGGCAA
>NZ_JAFLQW010000117.1 GCF_017313335.1 Phormidium pseudopriestleyi FRX01
CAGAAGATTTCATCCAGTTACCCGGTTCAGCCAGCGACTATCAGTTAGTTCCGGCACCTTCGGGGATGCCAACTGGAATGGCAATTGTCCAACCCGGTGGCGATCGCACTGAATTGATTGCCCTGGTTCAAGATATGGAATCTCTGAGCTTACAGGAGAGTTACTTTAGTTTCGTTTAAGCCAATTCCGTCAGTTTAGTAGGAATAGGGTAGGGTTTGTTAGCCAGTAAATGGCTATTTCCTACCGTCCTGAACGGGAGCATTTTGCTCGCACTTTTTCCCTGATAGCGAGAAAGATGCTCGCACTCCTGAGTGCTATCTCTGCCTCATGAGGTTGGAACTATATTCCACTGTTTAGGTGGAGTTTGTAGCGGGATTTCGGATGAATTCCCGCTTCTTTTTTTTGGTTAACTAACGGGTTCAAACACCATTTTCGGCACTAAAACCCAGTCACCATCGGATGCTTCAATCTCGCTAATCCCCAAGAATGTTCCATCTTCTCCACAAATCCGCAGGGGTGGCACAATTTCCCCTAACTCCGAGAGAGAAATTCGTTGACCTTGGCACCAGCGACGGCCATCAGTAGAATTTAAAAGCATCTGACTTAAATGCGCTAATACCCTATCCGGTGGGATGAGTTGAAATGTCCCCTGAGTGGTTTGAGTTTCTATGTCCTCAAAGGTTAAACTCTGCTTCAGGTATAACCCACAGCTTTCGGTCCGGGTGAGATGTGCGAGGGTACCGCCTGTTCCCAAGACTGCACCTAGGTCCCGGGCGATCGCCCGGATATAGGTCCCAGGTCCACAGGCGATCGCCAGGTCGATTTCTGGAAAATCCCCCTCCCGCCAGTCCAACACCTTGATGTGATGCACCTCTACTATGCGACTCGGGACCTCTACAGTTTCCCCCGCCCTTGCTAAGTCATACAACCGCTTTCCTTGCACCTGAATCGCACTGTAGGCAGGGGGAATTTGGGAAATTTTACCCAGAAACTGCGGTAATTGTGCTGCTACCTGTTCCCGCGTGAGTTGGGGAACTGCTGCCGAGGCGATGGTTTCCCCTTCTAAATCATCGGTGGTGGTGGTGACTCCCAGACGGACGGTGGCCTGATATGCTTTATCTTGGCGCAGGTATTGCAGCAGGCGCGTTGCCTTTCCCACGGCGATCGGTAAGACTCCCGTTGCCGCTGGATCTAAGGTGCCACCATGTCCCACACGCTTCGTTCGCAACAGTCTTCGGACTCGGGATACGCAGTCATGAGAGGTCATGCCAGGGGGTTTGTTGAGATTCAGAAATCCTTCCACAGTACCTTTTAAACATTGGGGGCTGGAAACAGGGTTTAAATTTATACCTAAAGTTTTTTAAACTTACTCATTTTTTATGCTATCATAAGGATATGAGTAGGTTTTGGATGACCTCAGCCGCAAAAATCTCGGCAAGAGGATCACCATCTACATTGTTGGGTGCTAGTCTTTATGATAGCCGTTCTTACCCGAACACAAAGATTGTTGAGGAGTTAAAAAAAGTCAGTGAAGAGCTTTAAGACCAAGCTAGACTTAAATAACCGACAACGAACGCTCATGGCGAAGCACGCCGGAGTAGCTCGACACGCTTGGAATTGGGGACTCGCGAACTGTAAGGAAACATTAGAAGCCGGAGATCAACTCCCAAGCGCCATAGACTTACACAAGAAATTAGTAGCTGAGGTCAAAAGTCAGAATCCTTGGTACTATGAAGTTTCCAAATGTAGCCCTCAAGAAGCATTGCGTAACCTTAATAAAGCATTTAAGCGAATTTGGCAAGTCAAAGGCACAGGTTTCCCCAAGTTTAAAAAAAAGAACGTCAAGGATAGTTTTTACCTGGAAGGAAGCATTAAAATTTCGGGTTATTGGGTGAAGCTACCGCGTATTGGTTGGGTAAAAAGCCATGAACCGTTACCTCCTGTCAATCCCAAAAACGTCACGATTAGTAAACGGGCAGGGGACTGGTATATTTCTTTCAAAATTGATGTGGAACATAAGGCTACTCCAAAAGTAAGAGAGCGGATTGGGGTAGACTTAGGAATCAAAACTCTGGCCACCCTGAGCGATGGGACCACCTATCCCAACCCAAAAGCTTATCGTCATGCTAAGAAAAAATTAGCCAAGCTCCAAAAAGAACTAAGTCGCCGTCAAAAAGGAGGTAAAAACCGAGAAAAAACTAAGCTCAAGTTAGCTAAAGTCCGCCGACGCATCGCCGATATTAGAGCCGACCATTTACACAAGTTAACAACTTACTTAGCCAAAAACCACGGTGAAGTAAAAATTGAAGACTTAAATGTGTCAGGGATGCTAAAAAATCATAAACTGGCTGGGGCTATTGCCGATGGAGGGTTTTATGAGTTTCGTCGCCCGATTGAGTATAAATGCGAGTGGTATGGGAGCAAATTAACCCTGATTGACCCCTGGTATCCCAGTTCACAGATCTGTTCCAACTGCGGACACCGACAAAAAATGCCACTGGACAAAAGACAGTATGACTGTCCGAACTGTCACATCTCAATCGATCGGGACTTAAATGCCTCAATAAAGAAAGGAAAACGCGGATAGTTCAGCCGTGTAAGCCTAGTGATGGAAAGGTCTGCGAAGATCCAAGCTAGGAACTAAACATCATACAATTAAGTTTGAGTAAGTTTTAGAGAGCGGTTCTGTTGCATTTTATCCACAGAAGGACTCATTTTTAGACCTTTATTCCAAATGTTCTGCTGATACCGAGGGTTTCGGGGTTAGCAGTAAATATAACGCAGGAACCACCAATAAGGCGATCGCCGTGGAAGCGGTTAACCCAAACCCGATCGCCGCGCAGAGGGGAAACCACACTGGGTCACTAAATGCCAGGGGCACAACTCCGCCAATGGTGGTTAAACTGGTGGATAATACCGGACGGAGGCGATCGGCGGCACCTTGAACTGCTGCCATTTGAATCGTCATGCCGCGATCGCGATAGGTATTCATGGTTTCCACCATCACGATCGCATTATTCACCACAATTCCCACTAAGGAAATAATCCCAATCACTGCTGGAAACGAAATCGGAATCCAAGCTAAGAAAAACCCGCCAAAGGTGCCAATTAACCCAAAGGGAATTGTCAGCATGATAATAAACGGTTGGGTAAATGATCCAAACTGAATCACCAACACCGCAAACACGAGGAAAATCGCGACTCCGGCCATTTGTTGCGCTGAACCAAAGGTCTCACTCTGAGTCTGTGCTTCTCCGGCAAACTTATAGTCATATCCTTGGGGCCATTGACGGCGCATTTCATCAATTTCAGGCTGTAAATTCCCTAAAATCTCACCCACAGTCCGGTTTTCTGTCTTCGCGAAGACCGTGACAGTGCGCTGTGTATCTTGGTGTACAATGGATAAGGGCGCTGACCCGAATTCCGATTCTAGCACTTGAGCCGCTGACAAGGTGCGATCGCCTGCAAATAAGCGAATCGTCTGGAGTTCATCCTGGCGCGTCGGACCACCGACTGCACCCCCACGAGAGGGCCAAGCCGTACTCAGGCGGATTTCTAGGTCTTCCTCACCTCCGCCAATCGGGAAACTCCCAATTTCGTTATCCGTCATCGTATAACGGCCTTGCATGGCTAAATCATCGGGATTTAGGCCATAGAAATTCATTGCTTCCCGTCGGGGTCGAAACTTGATATCCGGACGCAAGGCACCCAGATCGTCTCGCACATCGATAGTCCCGCGAATTTGGCGCAGTGCGATTTGCACTTCCCCAGAAATCCGGCGCAATTCGGTCATATCCCGTCCCTGAATTTGAATGGCGATCGGGTCTCCCCCTTCCCCGGTACTTTCGGTATTGACGACAAGTGAGGTCCCGGGATATTTGCGGATGAGTTGGTCTAATTCCTGTCGCACTTGGAGATCGTATTCAAAGGAATAGAGTTCGCGTTCAGTCTTGGGGGTAAACATGGCTGAAAACCCGACTAAATAGTTCCCTTGATTCGGTTTCATGCCGCTTTCCGTCACCAGATTACTCCGCTGTCCCACAAATTTAATCGTGTTAGTCAGGTAGTCTTTTTGGCGCAGCACTTCTCCGATTTCGTCTGCCACCCGTTGGGAAGTATCCAGGGTTGTGGTAGGAGGCAGTTCCACATTGATACTCATTTTCAGCTTGTCCGAGTTAGGAAATAGAGTCCCGGGAACAGTCCCGACTAAAATCAGAGTACAGACAAATAAACTGACTGCGCCTAACACCCATAGACTGGCGGTTTTTTTGTTGCGAACGGTGGTTTTTAGACTCCATTTCGCATAACGTTGGGCGGTGGATTCATTCAGTTTATCAATAAAGGTTTTTTTGCCTTTACCTTTGATATTGCCTAACAAGAATCGCGACAGGGGAACGTCAATGAGTAAGGCGATAATATAGCTCAAAACCAAGCAAGTAATGGCACTAATCGGAATAAATCGAATAAATTTACCCATTGTACCGCTAATTGCCATTAACGGGGCCATTGCTAAAATGGTGGTCAACTGGCCGGAAAAGGCGGGTAAAGCATAGGTTTTGACCGTGGAGAGGGCCGCTTGATTAAAGGTGAGTCCGCGCACGAAAATGCCTTCGTGCAATCCTTCCATCATTAGAATGTAAACATCGACAAGCAATCCCAAGGCCAGAATCATGCCGATGGTGACCATTGTATTTAGGGTTTGACCGCCGATCCAAAGAATGGCGATCGCACCGATAAAAGTGAGGGGAATAGACAATCCAGCAATTAACGCTTCCCGCCAACTTAGGGCAAAAAACAGGATCACAAACACCACCAGAATCCCTTGCCAGCAGTTATTAAATAGCCGCAGGAGGTCTTTAGTAATGGTTTCGGCATCTGAGTTGATGACGCGGTATTCTAGTCCATAAGGCCAGAGATTGGGGTTCTGTTGGGCTAAATCTAAGGCAGCAATGGAGTCTTCCACGACTTTGATGGTATCGGACCCAGGAACTTTGACCACATCAACGTTAATCACTGGCTCAAATTCGCCGCCATTCCAACTCAGAAAGGCGCGATTTTTTTCCCGTTCTAAATCTCGTCGCACTTCTGCAATTTCTTTGAGGCGAACTACCCGACCATTGGACCCGCCTAAGCGCGCTACAGGCAAATCCTGGAGGTCTTCCACGGAGCGAAATCGGCCATATAATCGGACTTGAGTGCCAATGCGATCGCTCTCCACCTGTTCCCAAGGCATATCAATGTTCCCTTGTTGAATGGCGGTACTAACTTGGGTGGGTGAAATCCCCAGAGTCGTCAGGCGTGAGGGAGTCAATTGCACATGAATGACTTCTTTGCGCTCTCCTCCGAGTTCCACTTTTCGCACGTTGGGAACTTTTTCTAAAATATCTTTGATATCTTCCCCAGCGCGACTCAGGACTGCCATATCGATATTCCCAAATAAGCCAATGGTGAGAACGGGAGTATCTTGGACTGAGATTTGTTCGACTTTCGGCTGTTCCGCATCTTTGGGGAGTTCGGGTTTCGCTTCGTCTACTTGAGCACGCAGCAGGGCGATCGACTCATTAACGGGGGCTTCAGCGCGAAATTCTACGACAATTCGCGATCGCCCATCATAAGAAGCACTACTAATTTCTTTTAACCCTTTCAGGGATTTAAGCTGTTTTTCAATTTTGTCTGTAATCTGATTTTCAATGGTTTCGGGGTCTGCACCGGGCCATATTGTTTCAATACTGGCGATCGCCACATTAATATCCGGATCCCCTTCTTTCACCATCGAAGCAGCACCGATCAACCCGCCAATCAACAGCAGAAAACACAGCAAAATTCCAAATACAGGCTTTAAAAAAAAGAATTTAGTCACCGGAGATGCCTTGCCCACATCAGGAATATCTTGTTGTTGTGAGTCGTCATCTTGAGGCGGTTGCGATGGTATAATTGTTGTGGGCATGATATTTTCTATACTTAAATAGGTAATGTGTCATTTCAATCCTTCCATTCTAGTCCCCTCCCCTTAGCAAGGGGAGGGCTAGGGTGGGGTTCCGGCCCCCAAGCGTGAGAACCCTCCAGTCCCCTCCCCTTAGCAAGGTCCGGGCTAGGGTGGGGTTCCGGCACCCAAGCGTGAGAACCCTCCAGTCCCCTCCCCTTAGCAAGGTCCGGGTTAGGGTGGGGTTCCGGCACCCAAGCGTGAAAACCCTCCAGTCCCCTCCCCTTAGCAAGGTCCGGGTTAGGGTGGGGTTCCGGCACCCCAGCGTAAGAACCTGCTTCAATCCAAACCCTCCACAATTTCCACCGGCGCACCATCCACCAACCGATTACTCCCCTCCGTGACTAGCAACTCTCCCGGGTTCACTCCTTCGACGATTTCGCGGGTAGAAATTCCTTCAATGCCGAGGGTAATTTTACGTTGTTCCACTCTTCCCGTTTCCGGGTTGACGACAAAAACATGAGGTTGGCGATCGCGAAAAACAAACGCATCAAACGGTGCAATGGTGGCATTGGGATTTTCCTCCACTGCAATCCATGCCGACACTCGGGACCCATGCCGCAGATTCTCACTTCCTTGCTTAATTCGCATGGTTACAGACATCGCTCGTCCTCCTGGTGTCACCGAAGGACTGACGGAAAATATCTGTCCCGATGCTCTGGCTAGTTTCGTCAGTTGATCACTGGTCATTTGTCCGGCAGATGCCGCGCTCATATCTTCATCTAAAACGATATAAACCCGTTGTCCCGGTCTCACTCTGTCCCCCTCAAAAGCTGGGAGTTCTACATTGACCTCAAATTCCCCCGGATCAATGACAATCATCGGCACCCGTTCCACAATATTCTGATAATCCCCACTGGGTTGTACCCGCTGGGGTGACCAATAATCTCCCTCAGTGATATTCAAATAGGCCAGAACTCCGTCAAAGGGGGCATAAATCGCACTATCTTCCAAATTGACATCGGCCCGGGTAACCTGAGTCTGCGCCGAGGCAATCCCCGCATCTGCCGCGTAAATTTGGGCTTGTGCGGACTGAACTTGTCCAGCTACTGCCTTGACTTGGCTTTCTGCCGCGCTGATTTGACTGTGAGCAACGGTGACTTGACTTTGAGCCACGGCAATTTCTTGTTCCCCAGCCGTGACTTGGCTTTTGGCAACTTCTACATCTTGCAGCGCGGCGCTCACTTGACTTTTAGCGGCTTCTACTTCTTTTTGAGCGGCGATAATTTGACTGTTGGCGGCTTTCACTTCTTGTTCGGCGGCTTTCACTTCGTTTTGGACGGCGTTTAACCCAGCTTCGGCGTTTTGTCGTCGATTGGTATAAACATCCAGGTCACTTTGAGAAATTACCCCTTCTTGATATAATGTTAGGCGTCGCTCCTGCTCTTTGATGGCGAGGTCGCGATCGGCTTGAGCTTTTTGGAGATTGGCTTGGGAACGAGCTACATTTGCCAGGGTTTGTCCTTGTCGCGCTTGAGCTTGAGCGACATTAGCTTGGGCTTGTTCCACTTGGGCTTCGGCTTGTTGCACCCCCACTTGGGCTTGTTGCACTCTGGATTGGATTTGAGCCAAATTCGCTCGCGCTTGTACCACTTTTGAGCGGGACTGTTCTAACATTGCTTGGTTTTGTTCCACACCGGCTTTTGCCTGTTGTAGATTGGCTCTGGCTTGATCTAGGTTGGCAAGGGCAACACTGCGCTGGGTTTGGGCTTCGGCGGTTCCAGCTTGAGCTTGGGTGATGTCTGCCGCGAGTTTGCGATCGTCTACTTTGGCTAATAGTTCTCCTTCCCGCACGCGATCGCCTTCTCGCAAATCTCGCCCTTCTATTTTTTTAATATAAGTAATCGTTCCCGGCACTTCAAAGGTGAGATGCTTACTTCGCACAGCAGAGGCAAACCCATCACTAAACACCCAGGCTTGAATGGGGGCCGAACGCGCTGGAACCACCCGAACGGGTAGTCCTGCGGGTTGAACCTGAGTCGGGGTGGCTTCTTCCGTTTCAGCTTGACTGTTCAACCGCATGACTCCCACGGTCCCAATCCCGGCGATCGCCGCAAACAATATCATGAATCCTAAACTTTTTTTGAGCCAAGATAAAGGTATTTTTCGTCTGGATGGGTCCGATTTTTGTCGAGTTTTTCCTCCAGCATTGGGTCCGTTCGGTTGGGCAATTGCTCCGGACTGGGCAACGGGGAGCGACAAGTTTAGCCCCTCCATATTTTCTAAGCGATCAATCATCTTTGGATCTCCATTAATGGGTTAATTTTTTTCTGAAGTCTGTCCCCGAAAAAGGGGAATTTTCTATTTTTGTGAATTACTATTTTATAACTATGAAATTTGATAATGCAGAGTTGATAATTTCCCTCTTACGGAGCTAATTGTGGGAGAAATGCCTGGAGAATATTACAGATTCAGTGGGTGGAGGATGAATCCCCTCTATCGGAAATTTGATAAGAATGGGTAAAGTTGAGTCTGAGTTATCGAGATCTGGGGTAAACTCAATCCGGTTAATTTTTATATCCGTAGGCAATTCAGGCGTTTGTTTTTTTAATGGCAATCGCAAAAATTACTCAGGTTTGGGAAAGCCAGTATCTGAACTGATGCCGACTCTAACTCCTGGGTCACTTGCTGCGCGATCGCCTAGGGTGAAATCCCTCTCTGGAGTAGGGGGTTCCTGCCACGGGTTGGCGATGCCTATGAACACGCGAGTTGATGCTCATGTTTATAATATACGAGTAACCGCTCATGTTTGTCAACGCTCTAGGGGGGGAAAATGGAAGAAGAATTCTCAAAAGTAGAAGGGATGAGGCGACAACCGCAGCAAATGCGGGCGATTAAGCGAGTGAATCAGATCCTAGATGCGGCAGATGGGTTGTTTGCCGAAGTCGGATATGAAGGGGCCACCACCAATGCGATCGCCGCCCGCGCCGGGACCTCGATTGGATCCCTTTATCGGTTTTTTCCCGATAAAGAATCCATTCTCAAAGCACTCGCCACGCGCTATTTGGAGCAAATGCATGAAATGTTTTTTCAGTTACATTCGCCCGACATGGCAACCTTACCCCTAGAGGTTTACATTGACCGAGTAATAAACGCATTTGATGAATTAATCACAGCCCATCCCGGGTATCGAGCCGTTTTTGTCAAGTCCCGCGCCGCTTGTCAAGAAGTGCAAGATATGGATTCGGATTTATGTGCTCAATTTGCCGGTAAATTAGCAGATTTTTATCGATTTAAAGCTCCCCATTTAGATGCATCCACCGGCGAACTAATCGCACTGGTTGTCGTAGAAGCGGTCCGAAATTTGCGGAGACTCTCCCTAACCCGAGATGACCAATTTCAGCATCGAGTCACTCAGGAAATTAAAAAACTATTACTGGCCTATTTGCAGCCTTATTTAAGTTAAGGGAAGATGGGGAAGATGGAGGGCAACTCTCGTGATTTTGCTCTGCTGAGTCATAAGGATGGGGGCAACTCTCGTGATTTTGCTCTGCTGAGTCACGAGGATTATCCACCCGATCCACCCGATCCACCCCATCCGGTTGTCCTTAAGAAAAATTTTCAAGTCAGGGGAGCCCAAAAGGGGGCGATCGCGATTAAAATCTTGGTAGATCTACCCGAGGAGTTAACGCAATGGAGTCTCTTGCATATATCCATCTTGCCGAAGCCTATAATGAACCCTTAGAAATCCCCTCCGTCCAGGTCAAGTGGCCTAAAAAAGGCTGGGGACAACGGATCGGAGCACTTGCCCTAGGTGCTGTCACCTCTTTCCTGGCGATGGGTTCTCCCGCAGTTGCGCTGATTCGTCCTGGAGATGCCGGGTCAGAAATTACCCAACTGCAATATCGTTTGCAGGAACTTGGCTATTTTACCCCTGAAAAATCCGGTTACTATGGCGACTTTACTAAACACGCCGTCATAGAGTTTCAAGCAAAAAATGGATTAACTCCCGATGGAATTGTCGGTCCCGAAACGAAAGCTGCCCTTGAAAAAGACTATCCCAAAACTCCAGAACCAACCACTCAGCCAACAGTCCGACTCGGAACCAGTGGCGGAACGGTTTTAAGAGTCCAACGACAGTTAAGCTCATTACAATACTTCGATTATCAGAAAATGGATGGTGTTTTTAATGAAGAAACTGAAGCGGCTATCAAACAGTTCCAACAAGACTACGGTTTAGAAGCTGATGGGGTTGTGGGGTTAAAAACTCACACTGCCCTACGCAACTATACCGGGTTATAAATTAGTAGATAATCCCTGACAGGAGTTACGCAAATTTTGCGATGTCACTCCATAGATATAGCGGTTCCCGGACTCTCATGGTAGAGATATTTAGAGGAGAGGAGTGCGAGCATCTTGCTCGCTTGTCTTCAATAGCGAGCAAGATGCTCGCACTCCGAGTATCTATCCGTACCTGATAACTGAGGGGACCGCTATTTTTCAGTGGAACGGTCTTGAAAACCGGAGGGACTGTAATACCCACAGCGGCCCTGAATAGAGGCGATCGCATCCAGTAAATATAAATCTCCATTGGTGAATAAATCCTCCCACAGTAGAGGCAAAATTTCTACTTCACCCACCTGGGCTAACACTTCCGCTACCTGTTGACGCACTAAACTATTTCCTTCATTCAAGGTATAAAGTAAGGCATCAACTGCTAGAAAACTTCCCAGATTTCCTAATGCCTTTATTGCCGTTTTTCGCACGGAATAAGTATTATCAGTTAAAGCTACATTTAGCAAGGATTCAACGGCGCGATCCGACCCAATTTGGCCCAATATTTTAGCCGCTTTTTCCCGAACGAAACTCGAACTAGCTGACAGATTTTCGAGGATTTCATCTAGGGGTTTAGATAGCTCGATTGCTGAGTTTTGGTCATTCCCACAGGCGGGAGCAATCATGGCAGCATGGATTCTGTCTAACCCTTGTTGGGCGCGGAGTTTCACCCATTCATTTGGATCAGTTAAGGCAGCAGTGAGGGCATTTTCTGCCGCAGTTGTGCCAATTTCCCCTAGGGCGATCGCCGCACTTTCTCGGACTAAATATCGGGGATGACTTAACGCTAAAATCAGTTGTTCCGCGACTGAATCATGAGTAATTTTAGCTAATCCGAATGCAGCGCGAGTGCGAACAAATTCGTGGGGATCGCCTAACGTATTGAGCAATGCCGTAATGGTTTCTTCATTGCCAATTTCTCCTAATGCATCTGCTGCCGCAATCCGGGTATTAGTGGCAGAATGATTTAAGGCGGCCAAAATGGTATCAAGCGCTCGCTGATCGCCCAGTTTCCCCAAAGCGATCGCCACACTCCACCAGGTGGGCGAATAATCTTGCTTATAAAACACCCTTTTGAGGGCAGTAATCGCCACCGGCGTCGCAATTTTTCCCAAAGCTTCCGCCGCACTTAATGGTACGTTGCGATCCGAGTCTTCTAACGCTAAAATCAGCGCATCAATTCCCGTGTGATACCCCAAATTGCCCAGAATTTCTGCGGATTTTTGGCGAATACTGGGCATTTTATCCTTCATCCCTTGAATCAGCGGAAATACTCCGGCTAATGAGGCGATCGCCCCTAACGCTTCTACCGCATTTTCTCTCAGGCGATAATCTGGCTCATTTAAAGCTTGTTCTAAATAGTGAATTGCATAATTAGAACCACTGATTCCAAATAGTCGAATCTTCAGCTTGGGTGGCAATACCTGGCGATCGAGCAATTCTAATCCTGCCTCCTGAAACGGGGTTTTAACCGAACCCGCTAATTTTGTCCCCAATTTTAAATCAATTTCAAAGCCTAATTTCACCACCCGAATGGCTTCCGTGCGATCGGTCACCTTTGCCAGCATATTCGCAATAGAATCAGTCCATTGCAAATGGTTGAGATAGTCGCGTTTTAGAGTCTCATCACTCAAATATGGGAGATGGCTGAGGAGGGTTTGAGCAGATGGCATATTGGTCAACACTGATGGTGGGGCCTGGAGTGAATGGAAAAGAATAAGAGAAGACTTCAAAAAAAGTGATTAAAGTTAGCGTATCAAGTCTATCCCTTTTTCGCATCTAACCGCCGCTAAATAGAACACAAAATTGGTTAATTAGGCCGAAAGTTTTAAGCCTAGGGCATCCGGGTATCTAGTGAAAAATTGGACAAGCAACCGGGTTTCTGCATCAGAATGGTTGCTAATTGGGTATTTCTTTGTGAAGAAACCCGGTTTTTAACCTTGATGCGACTGACCTTTTCGGGATAAACCGGAAAGACTCCAACCCTAAACTTGAGCGTGAAAGCCTTTGGCTGCAATTGCAGGTATCCTGGAAAGTTGATGGCGATCGCCGCGCAGGAAACGAACCCAAGGAAAAAATTAATGACCCTGATTTTAACCAACGACGATGGAATAGACGCCCCTGGTATTCAAGCCCTTCTGAATGCCGTGGGCGATCGCAAAACTGTGATGGTGGCACCGAAAGAGGGATTATCGGGATGTGGTCATCAGGTGATTACCGATCGCCCCATTCACGTCGATCGCCGGTCCGCCACTGAATATGCGATCGGCGGAACCCCTGCCGATTGTACTCGCATCGCCCTTTCTTGTCTCTGTCCCAATGCCGCTTGGGTCCTCTCTGGCATCAACAACGGCGGGAATCTCGGCATCGATGTTTACCTCTCCGGAACCGTTGCCGCAGTCCGGGAAGCTGCCATCCACGGCATTCCAGCCGTCGCCATTTCTCAATATCGCAAAGGCGGACGCCTGGTGGAGTGGGAACGAACGACCCAATTAGCGATCGCCGTCTTGCAGGAATTATTCACTCGCCCTCTGGAACCCGGCACCTTTTGGAACGTGAATCTACCCTTTCTCGAACCCGACGAACCGGACCCCAAAATTGTATTTTGTCAACCCTCAACTCAACCCTTGCCAGTTAAATATCGCATTGAAGATGAGTATTACTATTATGAAGGGGTTTATGGGTTGCGCGATCGCGCCCCCGGTACCGATGTCGATGTCTGCTTTTCTGGGAATATTGCCGTTACCCTTTTGGGATTGTAGAACTTGCAGACAAAAAAGGCCAGTCTCCTTCTACGGTACAATAAGCCTTGACCACAAAAAAGAGTAACAATCATGCGGATATTAATGATGGGCGGGACCCGGTTTATCGGGGTTTATCTCACTAAAATTTTAGTTGAACAAGGACATTCTGTGGTTCTTTTCAATCGCGGCAATAAACCCGCCCCCATCGAGGGAGTCGAGCAAATTCATGGCGATCGCACCGATGAATCTCAACTCAAAGAGAAACTCGCCTCGGAAGAATTTGATGCCATTTTCGACAATAACGGACGGGAACTCAGCGACACCAAACCTCTGGCTGATTTGTTTAACGGTAAAGTTAAACATTTTGTATATATGAGTTCGGCAGGGGTATATCTAAAGTCGGACCAAATGCCCCATCGAGAAGGGGATGCGGTTGACCCAAAGAGTCGGCATAAAGGCAAAAACGATACGGAAACCTATTTATCCCAGCAGGGATTGCCGTTTACTTCCATTCGTCCAACTTATATTTATGGACCGCAGAATTATAATCCTTTAGAAGGGTGGTTTTTTGACCGGATCGTGCGCGATCGCCCGATTGCGATTCCTGGAAATGGGTTTCATATCACCCAACTCGGTCACTGTTACGATTTAGCCAATGCAATGGCAGCCGTCCTCGGTAACGAAACTGCGATCGGGCAGATTTATAATATTTCCGGCGATCGATATGTCACCTTTGACGGATTAGCCCGCGCCTGTGCAGAAGCCGCCGGAAAATCTGATGTAAAATTGATCCATTACGACCCCAAACAATTTGATTTTGGCAAACGAAAAGCCTTTCCGATGCGGGTCCAACACTTCTTTGCTGATGTCAATAAAGCCATGCAAGACCTAAATTGGCAACCCCACTTTGACCTAGTTTCCGGGTTAAAAGATTCTTTTCAAAATGATTATTTAGCCAAGAGTTCAGACAAAGCAGAAATAGACTTTTCGGTAGATGATGAAATTATCAAGACCCTCAGTTAATTCCTAGTTTATTTCTTCATGTTTGTAGTAACGACTGAAGTCGTTATTACGAACATGAAGAGAACGACTGAAGTCGTTACAGTAAATTTTGATAAATAAAAAAATAGAGGTGTATTGGTTACACCTCTATTGTCGAATTTTTAATCATAACTCAGTCATATACCCCGAGCATTTTATTGTTCCATGAGTTGTTCTAAGCGGGTTCTGACTTGTTGTTGAAGTTGAGGATTTTGTTGAATGGCACTCCCAATTTCATTCAAGCGGTCCATATTGAGTCCGAGACTGGCGATCGCTTGCTCTTGTCTCTCCTGGGACTCCTCTTGAATTTGCTTTCCTTCTTCCATGATTTGAGCAAATTTTTCTTGTTCTTCTGGAGAAATATTGAGATCAGCTTGAGCAGCAGGATTCTCTTCTGCTTGAACGGTGGCTTTATAAATTTCTGCAAACCGTTCTTGACTAAACCCTTGACCTTCGATGGTTCGTACTATTCTTTCTTGAAACTGTTGCTCAATGGTCAACATTTGGAAGATAGCGCGGGAAAACTTATCGAGGTCCTCGTTACTAATTTGAGCTTGAGCCATAATTTCAATCGGACTCTGTTGCAAGCTTTCCTGGGTTTGTGCGATCGCCGCAGGTGTCATTCCGATCAGCAGCAATACCACTACGGAACTCGCGGTTAAAAGTCGTTTTAACATTTAAAATTTCTCCATTATCACTCTTGCTTGTACAGTGTCACGGGTATTCAGGCTTTACAAACCTAGACCTGTCACAGGTTGCGGTGTTGAATTCGGTCTCAACTACTGGGTGCGGCCAACTTAGGACAGCCGCTCTCTAAAACTTACTCAAACTTAATTGTATGATGTTTAGTTCCTAGCTTGGATCTTCCAAGACCTTTCCATCACTAGGCTTACACGGCTGAACTATCCGCGTTTTCCAAAATAATTGACGCATTTAAGTCACGATCTATTGAGATGCGACAGTTCGGACAGTCATACTGCCTTTTGTCCAGGGGCATTTTTTGTCGGTGTCCGCAGTTGGAACAAATCTGTGAACTGGGATACCAGGGGTCAATCAGCGTTAATTTGCTCCCATACCACTGGCATTTATACTCAAGCTGACGACGAAACTCATAAAACCCTCCATCGGCAATAGCCCCAGCCAGCTTATGATTTTTTAGCATCCCTGACACATTTAAGTCTTCGATTTTTACTTCACCGTGGTTTTTGGCTAAGTAAGTTGTTAACTTGTGTAAATGGTCAGCTCTAATATCCGCGATGCGTCGGTGG
>NZ_JAFLQW010000048.1 GCF_017313335.1 Phormidium pseudopriestleyi FRX01
AATCTGGGACAAGTAGCAAAAATTATCGCAGAAACCCGGTTTCTTAGTCCTTTGCAGGGGCGAAAGGGGGATTTATTCCTCGCCGGGTTGCCTGTACGGGTGCGTCGATTAGGCGATCGCCGCCATCTTCACATCGTTGTTCGCTAACAAATCTTGCAATTCATCGGCATCAACCGTTTCCTTCTCAATCAGGAGTTGAGACAGTTTATCCAACACCTCACGGTTGGAAACGAGCACCTCTTTAGAGCGTCCGTAGGCTTGTTCAACCAGGTTACGGACTTCATCATCGATCGCTGCGGCGGTTTCTTCGGAGAAATCACGTTCCGCCATGATATCCCGACCGAGGAACATATTGCCTTGTTGACGACCGAGGGCCACTGGACCCAGGCGATCGCTCATCCCAAAGCGAGTGACCATCTGCCGTGCGACTCGTGCCACCTGTTGCAAGTCATTGGAGGCACCCGTAGTGACTTCTTCCTCACCGAAGACAATTTCTTCAGCAATCCGACCGCCAAGGGCCACTGCCATCTGATTTTGCAGATAGGACCGGCTGTACAGACCCGAATCCATGCGTTCTTCACTGGGAGTAAACCAGGTTAACCCGCCAGCGCGTCCCCGAGGAATAATGCTGATTTTTTGCACGGGGTCATAATCCGGCATCAAGGCACCGACTAAAGCATGACCCGCTTCGTGATAGGCAACCAGAGTTTTGCGTTTCTCGCTCATTACGCGGTCTTTTTTCTCGGGTCCAGCAAGGACGCGATCGATGGCATCATTGATTTCATCCATCGAAATTTCGGTCAAATTGCGTCGCGCGGCCAGAATTGCGGCTTCGTTGAGCAGGTTAGCCAGGTCAGCACCAGTGAAACCGGGGGTCCGACGGGCGATTTTGTCCAGGTCCACATCCTTCGCCAGGGTCTTACCACGAGCATGGACGTTGAGGATTTCGCGACGACCGGCATAGTCAGGGCGATCGACCACAACTTGGCGATCGAAACGACCCGGACGCAATAAAGCGGCATCGAGTACATCAGGACGGTTGGTGGCCGCAATAATAATGATGCCCGTGTTGTCTTCAAACCCATCCATTTCGGTCAGGAGTTGGTTGAGGGTTTGTTCGCGCTCATCGTTGCCACCGCCTAAACCGGCACCCCGTTGACGACCTACGGCGTCAATTTCATCGATAAAGACGATGCAGGGAGCGTTGGATTTGGCTTGTTCAAACAAATCGCGGACGCGAGAGGCACCGACTCCCACAAACATTTCCACGAATTCTGAGCCAGAGATGGAGAAGAAGGGGACGCCCGCTTCCCCCGCGACTGCTTTTGCCAGGAGGGTCTTGCCGGTTCCCGGAGGGCCGACTAATAAAACACCTTTGGGAATTTTGGCACCAACAGCGGTAAAGCGATCGGCATTTTTTAGGAAGTCTACCACTTCGCTCAGTTCTAGCTTGGCTTGCTCGATACCGGCTACATCCCCGAAGGTGACTTGGGTTTGGGGTTCCATTTGCACCCGTGCTTTCGATTTGCCAAAGTTCATCGCTTGAGAACCTGGGCCGTTTTGAGCACGACGGAGCAAGAAGACTAAGCCCACTAAGAGGAGAACAGGGAAGAATAAGCTACTGAGCGCCTTGAACCAGAAGCCTTCATCGCTTTGGGGGGAGACTTCAATATTGACCCGGTGGTCGGTTAGGATGTTGAGTAGTTCTGGGTCGTTGGGTAAATTGACTACAACCTTTGTGCCATCCTGAGCGTTAACTCTAGCTCGGGAGCGATCGGAAGTAATAACGACCTTATCAATGCGGTTGTTTTGAACTTCCTGAATAAACTGACTGTAGCGCCAGGTTTCCTCAGTTGATGTTTGATTTTCAAAAAATGTCGTTGCCACGAAGATGACAACGATCGCCAGCATTGCGTACAGTCCGGCGTTTCTCCATTTTTTATTCACCAGCGGTCCTCCTAGTTCTGGAATGGGGGGGTATTTGGGGTATTTTTATTCTACTCTGTTAACTAATGTTAACGTATTATCAGAATTTACGGGGCAACTGCTCCCGGAAAAGCTGACGTAATTGGCTGAACCCTTGATGGGAGCCAGGATAGACCCGAGTTTTGTTTTCTGAGAAGACTTCACAAATGGGAATGACTTCTACCACACTATTACTATAAGCCAAGGCTTCAAACCCGCTCACTACTTCGGCTGTCCATGGTTCGAGGATGGCCGGATGACCTTGATTGTCTAGGCAGTTGAGAAGTTGCGATCGCATCACCCCGGGTAAAATCCCCACCTCTATAGGCGGTGTCCACCACCGACCCTCCCGCCATCCCCAAAGATTCCCGGTACTGGTTTCTAACCAATTCCCCTGACCATCTACTAGGATAGCCTCCTGACAACCCTGCCGTTGAGCCGCTTGCAACGCCAACCAACAGGAGAGATAGTTGCCCGTTTTATGGGTAGGGAGCGATCGGATAAACAAAGAATCCGCCGCCACCCAAGCCTTCACCCCAACCGCTTGACGACTTGCCAACTCATGTGGTACAATTCTCCCTGTAATCAATTCTCTCCCATCCGGGAAAATAGCAATCCGCAGCACCGGCGATCGGGCCATCATCAACTCCGCCCCCTCCCGCACCCGCTGCCAATCCGGTTCAGACCACTGAAACAGTTCAAGAGAGGATTTTAACCGCCGACAGTGCTGCTGCCAT
>NZ_JAFLQW010000081.1 GCF_017313335.1 Phormidium pseudopriestleyi FRX01
AATAAAGAAGTAAGCCAAATTGCATCATCTCTTTTCTTTTAGGGATAGTTGTTTTGATGGTCTAGAGGGATACTTGAATGTCCCGCTGTCGCCCTTTGGGGTAGGCAGGAATCCCCCGGCTTTAGACGTGGGGAGGTTCAATCATCTGCTCTTTGTCGAAGTTGAAAGACTTAACGGTTTGGGTTCGGTCGTCCGCACGAAGTTGAACCCAAATGGCAAATTAACCCCTGGTGGGATTGTCAAATTTTGAAATAAAGGTTGATCATGAGGTATCGCGCTTTAATTGTCGCATTTCTAGCAGTATGCTTGAGCGTGCTAACGGCTTGTAGTGAAGGGCCGACGGTGGGGAGTACAGAACTCACCTATGATGATATCAGAAACACAGGTTTAGCAAATAGCTGTCCAGAATTGGCAGAAACCGCTCGGGGTGCAATTCCCGTTGATGGCAGCCAATCTTATTTGCTGAGTGATCTGTGTTTGCAACCGACGGAATATTTCGTTCTGGAAGAAGGCTCCAATAAACGGAAAGAAGCCGAATATATTCCCAGCAAACCGTTGACTCGTTATACCTCCTCCTTGACCCAAATCCAAGGACCCTTGACTCTGGGAGAGGATGGCAGCTTCACCTTTGTGGAAAAAGATGGGATTGACTTCCAAGCAATCACCGTCATGCTTCCCGGTGGTGAAGAAGTTCCGTTCTTGTTCACCGTCAAAGGTCTAACTGCAACAAGTCAGCCCGGACTTGACAGTATTAATACCTCGACTGACTTTGAAGGGGATTATACCGTTCCGTCCTATCGTTCTGCTGCTTTCCTTGACCCAAAGGGTCGGGGTGGGACCACTGGATATGATAACGCGGTGGCGTTGCCTGCCAGTTCTGATGCGGCGGGTTTGAATCGGTCTAACGTTAAGCGTGCACTTCAGGGTAAAGGTCATATTTCCTTGAGGGTTTCTAAAGTCAATAGTACCACTGGGGAAATTGCTGGTATTTTCGTCAGCGAACAGTCTTCGGATACTGATTTAGGTGCGAAAGAACCTTTACAGGTGAAGATTCGCGGTCTATTTTACGGTCGCGTGGAACCAGACGCATAAGCGATCGGGTTGCACGAGGTTAAAATTTGGACTTCATCACCGGAAGAATCCGAAAAAAGGGGCAATTGGCCCCTTTTTTTGGGTAGATGGGGGAGAATTGGGAGAATTGGGGAGAATTGGGAGAATTTCGTGGCGACCAATTGAGTCTGACGGCTTCTTCCTTTGTAAAGACATCTGACCAATGATAGTTGTTTTTCCCCGGGGAAAGTTACCATAATCAAGGTATCCTCAATCGTTGGATAGAGTAGCTGTGAGTTATTGCCTCAATCCTAAATGCCCCAATCGGTCTGACCCCTTGAATGCACAGAACCGCATCTGTCGGCATTGTGGTTCTCTGTTGATTTTCCAAGGGCGCTATCGGATTGGACGGTTATTGGGGGAAGGGGGGTTTGGTCAAACCTTTGAGGTGAATGATGGGGGGATTCTGAAGGTTCTGAAGGTCCTGACTGATGATAATCCCAAGGCGATCGCCCTGTTTCAGCGAGAAGCTCAAGTCTTAAGCCATTTGAATCACCCCGGTATTCCCCGGGTGGAATCAGAAGGTTACTTTACCGCCCTGCCCAGAAATAGCCAGCAGCCGTTACACTGTCTGGTAATGCAACGGATTGAGGGCCGGAATTTAGAGGTGTGGATGGCCGATCGCCATCATTTGCCGATTCCCCAGCATCAAGCCCTCAATTGGTTAAAACAGCTTACGGAAATTTTAAATATTGTCCATCAACAGCAATTTTTCCACCGCGATATCAAACCGTCGAACATCATGCTCCAGCCTAATGGTCAACTGGCGTTGATTGACTTTGGCAGCGCTAGAGAGGTGACGGGAACCTATCTCGCCAAAGTGGGAGGCGGTCATCAAATTACCGGAATTGTTTCTCCCGGTTACACTCCCCCGGAACAGGCAAATGGAAAAGCTGTTCCCCAATCGGATTTTTTTGCCCTAGGACGAACCTTTGTGTTCCTATTAACTGGAAAAGAACCCAATGTCTTTCATGAAGATACACGCACAGGTCAGTTATTGTGGCGATCGGATGGGAGTCGCCAAAGTCCTACGGCAGGATTCACCACGAACCCCTTGGCGGATTGTATTGATTACATGATGGCCCCTTTTCCGGGGAATCGCCCCCAAAATACTCAGGTGATTTTAAAGCGGTTGGAGGAAATCGAACAGGAGATGCAGCAACCTTGGGGTTCCTCTCCTATGAGAACGCGATCGCCTCAACCGATTGGGAGAATCCAACCTTATCAAGCGGCAGGGAGGATTCCCACTCGACTGCTGCGCTTGAATGGGCCCAGAAATTATAGTCGCTACAGTCGGCGATCGCACTGGCATCACAAAAAAGCCCTAAAATTAGCTCAAAAATTGCTCGTCGGTGGATTTTTCTTAGCCTTAGCCGGAACTGCCACTCAACTCTTTGGCGGATTTACACTACCCAATGTCTCAGCTTTACTCTGGTTGAACTACGGAAATCCCTCGGTTATGCCTGAAGTTCCGCGTAATCCTGAACCCTTCACCCCGATCGCCACAGTGTCGGCTCAACCCTTGGCTGCCTCAAGTCCTATCACGTTAGCGAAAACCCTAGGTGGTCATCTGTGGGCGATCAATTCCATTGCGCTGAGTCCCGATAGCCGCCTGCTTGTCAGTGGTAGTGTTGACAAAACGGTAAAGCTGTGGGATATAGAATCCGGTCAGGTCCGCCAGAGTTTATCCGGTCATTCTCAAGAAATTTGGTCGGTAACCTTTAGTCCCGATGGCAGTAAGATAGCCAGTAGCAGTGGCGATGGGACAATTAAAGTTTGGGAAACGAGTACGGGTAAGCTATTACATACCCTGTCGGATCATGCCGCTTGGGTGATGTCGGTAGCGTTTAGTCCCGATGGCAAGCAGTTAGCCTCTGGTGGGTTTGACAATACGATTAAGTTGTGGAATGTAGAAACTGGGGAGTTGATTCGGTCGATCGCCGGTCACTCGGGTTGGGTGTTTTCCTTGGCTTATAGTCCCGATGGTCAACTCTTAGCCAGTGGCAGTTTCGATCGCACGATTAAAATCTGGCATACTCAAACCGGAGAGGTGGTCCGGACGTTAGAAGGAGGGTTGTATCGGTTTCGGTCGGTGGCTTTTAGTCCGAATGGTCAGTGGGTTGCCGGTGCCAGTGGGGACAGTTCGATTCTGATTTGGCAGGTGAGTAGTGGTCAGTTGGTCCGCACGTTATTCGGCCATTCCGATGCAGTGCACGCGATCGCCTTTAGTCCCGATGGTCAGACTTTGGTCAGTGGCGGAGGGTCTCTCGATAGTACGCTGAAACTTTGGAATATTGGAACGGGACAATTGTTACAGACCCTCAAAGGTCATTCGGATACGATTAATTCGATTTCCATTAGTGCCGATGGCAAAATGCTGACAAGTGGAAGTCAAGATAATACAATTAAGGTGTGGCAGTTACATTAGAGGTCGGTAGTTCTGGGGCGACTGACTCAACTGGGCCCTTCACTGTTCAACCACATTGGGATTTCACGGGGAATCTCTATCGTGAGGGCGATCGCCCCTCTATTCAGTCGGTCACTTTTTATAGTAAGATCAGAACTATGCAGGAACAGCGCTTTTCGGATGTAGGGGGAGTGTTTGCAAGCGATTGAAATCGAGCCGAAACTTAGGGAACTCATGGGGATAGCTTCCTCCGTAGATCCAGGGCTAGAGTACCGTTTGGAGGAAATCTGGCGTTGGATCAAAGATATGAAACCGGGTTTATTAATGCAGAAAAAATTTTTGATGGGGTTTCTGCTCGAAGTCATTAAGGATGCAGAATTTTGGTTGGCGCTGAAAGTTTTAACCGATGAAGAACGGGAATCATTTTTAAATCAGCTTACTCCCCCGGTCCGATTTTGGTATGAATTCCTGTTCCCCAAGTGGTTTAATGAAAAAGATAACAAATTTTACATTTGGAAACAAAAATTAAGATCCGGAGAATTCAATCAGGAGGATGCTCAACTGATTGACCTAATCGCACAAAAGATAAAAATTCGCGAAGGGAGCCTCGTCCAAAGGTATGTGGCAGATTTTTCTATGGCAACAGATGCGATCGTGAGCAGCAACAAGGGCAGACCTCTTTGTGTCCAAGTCACTAGCATCTCTGATGATTTTTCTGACCATAAATACGAAGAGTGGAAAAAAACCCTGAAAGACTGGAATATAGAGCGGGGGATTTTTGTGAGTTACAATCCGGGAAAAGAAGAATTCGTGAGTCAAATGGTGAATTTGGTGTTGCATAATAGCAGTCATCTGGAAGAGTCAAAATATCTGAAATTTAGTTTTTAAGAACTCAGTTTCTTAATAATTCCATTGGACAACAAACCTTTTTTTTTAGATATAGATATGGGTACGACAATCCAAACATCAAGTAAAGACCGCCTCGAAAAAGCATGGCAAGCCCTTCAAGCGGCTCAAGATTTACAGGAGGACCGACTGAGGTTTGGTCTGGATCACGTTAATCTTTATGTCGAGGATGTAGAGGGGGATTGGATAGAAACCTGGGGAGAAGGGCAGCAGTGGCAGAATCCGGTGAATTTGGGAAAGTGGTTTCAGGAGCGATTTGAACCGGGATGGCAGGCGATCGATGAGGTCTTTTGTCCGAAAAAAGATTCACTGGCGTTAATCCGGGAAACGGCTGGGGTAAAACGGGCTAAAACGTTGCAATTAGGCCATGAAAATAGCCCGCATCGCCCGATCGCCTTGATTGTGACGATTAAGGCTGAATCTCACGGGGAAACCGGGGTATTAGTCCAGGTTTATCCTACAGGCGATCGCCCGGAATTACCCGCCGGTTTACAACTGACTTTACTCTCTCACCACGGCGATCGCCTCCATGAGGTGATAGCGCGAAATGCTGACTCCGGACTGCAAATGGAGTTAAGCGGACAACCGGGAGAACGCTATAGTATTCAGGTTACCTTAGAGCGCGATCGGGTCACGGAAGAGTTTGTAATTTAATTCTAGGGCGTTGAACGGGCGGGGTGTATTCGTCGTCCGTTGCATTGCTATCCCGGTTACCCCTAACCCTGGGGAAATACACTCACAGGAAGAGTGCAAAGTCATGGGCGATCGCCTAGGATAATATTGAGAATCTAGGAGTCATTCCCCATGACACAGATGTATGAACGCTCTAACTCTGACCTCTTGCGATCGGTATCAACGTTGCTGGCGATTTTGGCTGCCTTTGTTACTAATATTCTCGCCAATATTTTCCCGTTTAATGACATCACGATTGGAGAAATTTCTAACCAAAAATTTCGCGATGTTTTAATTATTCCCGCCAACTATGCCTTTTCTATTTGGGGTTTAATTTATTTAGCCCTAATTAGTTTCGGCATCTATCAAGCATTACCAGCGCAACGGCATCATCCTCGGTTGAGGCGCATCAGTTACCTGCTAGTTCTAGCCAGTTTAGCTCAGATTGCTTGGGTATTTTTGTTTGCATATCTCCAGTTTGGCTGGTCTGTGTTAGCCATGCTGATTATTTTATTGTCTCTGATTCTCACCTATCTGCGCCTACAGATTGGGAAAGAACGAGTTCCCCCTCGGGAAAAATGGTTTATTAATATTCCCTTAAGCATTTATTTGGCTTGGATTAGTGTCGCCACCGTGGTGAATATTGCCAGTACCCTTTATGATTGGGGTTGGGAGGAGCCGAATACCTTGGTGTTTTGGACCGTTGTGATGCTAGGAGTCTCCGCAGCGATCGCCGCCGTTGTCACGATTCAACGAGGGGATACTGCCTTTAATCTGGTGTTTGTTTGGGCTTATATTGCGATCGCCGTCCGTCAAAGCGAGTATATGGTAATCGTTAGCACTGCCTTGGGATTGGCGATCGGGCTGATTCTCCTACTCCTAGTTCCCTGGTGGAAGAAGCGCCGGAAAACTTGACGGAAATATCCATTGCCCCGATACTATTTTAATGCACATCCTGTCTGAGTCCAAAGTTTTTTCCGAAGCCAAAGCCACCCTGCACCTGGCAATTCCCCTGATTGCCGCACAACTGGCGCAAGCCGCAACCGGATTTGTGGATACAGTAATGATGGGGTTACTCGGCAGTGAGACTTTAGCCGCAGGAGGTTTAGGTGCGATCATCTTTTTCACTTTAATGCTAATTTGCACCGGGATGGTTTCCGCCGTTGGGGCGATCGCTGCTACAGCTCATGGTGCCGGAGAACTCCACCGGATCAGTTACTTAACCATTCAGGGACTCTGGCTGACTGTGATCCTCTCAGTCCCAATCGGTTTCCTGATGTGGAATCTCAGTCCCCTATTACTGCACTTCGGACAGGACCCGACTGCTGTCGCATTAGCTCAAACCTATCTGCGGGCGCTCATTTTGGGATTTCCCGCCGCCGTGGGATTTGCGGTGTTACGCAATATACTCTGTGCCCTGAATTATACCCGCCCGGTAATGGCGATCGTTGCCAGTTGCGTCCCCTTGAATATCGGCGGCAATTACATTTTCATGTTTGGCAAATTCGGTTTCCCCGCCTTGGGTTTAGCCGGAATTGGATGGGCCAGCACCCTATCTTTTTGGGTAATGTTTATCGCCGCTGCTGGATTTCTAGCCCTGAGTCGCCGTTTAAAATTTTATCAAATTTTTCGGACTTCTTATCAGTTTGATGCCCCCGAATTTTGGGGAATTGTCAAAATTGGATGGCCGATCGCCGGACTCTTTGCCATAGAAACCGGACTCTTTGCCGTGACCACCTTTCTGATGGGAACCTTGGGAACGGTTACCTTAGCCGCCCATAACATCGCCTTACAAACAGCCAACATCACCTTTATGGTTCCCGTCGGATTATCTCTTGCCACCACGGTGAGAGTTGGACAAGCAATGGGTAGAAAGGATATGAGTAGTGCCAGACTTGCTGGATATGTTGGCATTGCGATCGGGGTCAGCTTCATGAGTCTCATGGGGTTATTTTTATGGACAAACCCGGATAAAATTGTCGCCTTGTATTTGGATATTCAAAATTCCGACAATCAACCTGTATTGGAATTGGCAATGTCTTTGTTAGGGATTGCTGCCATGTTTCAAATCTTTGATGGAATGCAAATTGTTGCCGCCGGTGCTTTGCGCGGAGTGAAAGATACCCGAATTCCAATGGCGATCGGCTTCTTGGGCTATTGGTGTATTGGCTTATGCAGTGGCTATATCCTAGGATTCCATCTGAATTTAGGCGGAATCGGCTTGTGGTTAGGCTTAGTCCTCGGACTCGCTTTTTCCGGATTACTGTTAACCTGTCGCTTCGTTTATTTGCTAAACGGAAAAACAGGTTTTTCTAAATAGGATAGGGTTAGCGTTTTAGAGAATCAACTCAATTAACCGGCAAATACTTCATCATAAATTTCTGCCAGAGTCAAGGTTAACCCCACAGAATTTAATTCTAAACTATCATTCGGACCTAATCGCTCGACCTCCCAATTCCCTGACTCCTTGAGGCGATAGACCTCCACCTGCATCTGGTCTTGAGAAACCAGCACATATTCCTGCAAACTCGCCAAACTTTGATAATTAAGACGTTTTTCTCTGCGGTCTATCGTTTCCGTCGAAGGAGATAACACCTCTACGACTAAACAGGGGTGAGTTTTATAAAATTTTTCTCGGTCTTTTTCGTCACAAGTTACCATGACATCCGGATAATAAAAAATATCTGCAGTCCCTTGGGCGACTTGGATTTTTACTTTCATATCCGAGATAAATGTTTTGCAGCCACTCCCTCGTAAATGAGTGATTAAATAGGTACAAAGGTTAGCAGCAATCCGATTATGTTCCTCACTGGAACCCGCCATTGCAAAAATCTGTCCCCCCAGATATTCATGGCGAATTGGGCTATTTTCTTCATATTGTAAATAATCATCAACGGAAATAAAAACTTGGGGGGTCTCCATAAATTCTCCTCCTTTTTTTATCTCTAATATGCCAACAATCTAGCGCATCATTACCCGGTTAAATCTCTGGGACAAGAAACCGGGTTTTTGGCCCAGATTGGGTAATTTTTTGCCAGAAATTGGGTGAAAACCCCCAAGGGATTCAAATTCCGGATCCTAATCCTTTACCGACACCGGAACCTCCCCCGAATCCCCAACCCCCGACGCCGGAACCAGTACCAGAACCCATTCCGCAAACCGTTCCGGCACCTGTTACCCGAAACGGTCCCGGCACCCATTCCGCAAACCGTTCCTGCGCCGATTCCTCAAACCATTCCCGAACCCCAATAAAGTGGATCAACAAGGGACCTGGTAATTTGTCTCGGTCAAGGGCTTGACAAAACTTCCCAAAAAGCCCACCGAACAGAAGGTGGGCAGTGCTCACCCTACTCCTTTAACATCCTTTAACAACTGAATAGGGATGATTTATTTTTTGGAATGCCCTTAATGTCCTTGGCGATCGCTTCCTTAGCGTTTTGTCTCTTGTGTCAATACCACCTTTGTGAGAAACCCGGTTTCTTGCCTTAAGCCGATCGCCTCTTTTTCCTGAACTTAATCAACGCGATCGCCCCCAGGAAACCTAAACCAGCAAACGCGAAACTCAGCAGCAAGGCCCAAATAAACGGATGGAGTTGTTCGCCGTGGTATGCTTGCCAGGGAAAGGTTATGGGTTCTTGCTGAAAGATTAACGCTGAGGTTGATGCGGCGATCGCCCCTGCGCCAATTCCCACCCCGATGATTTGGATTTTGTTTTCCAGAATGCGATCGCGTTCCGCCTGGTCAATTTCCACCAAACCCCGAATCGTATTAATTGCCGTATCTAACAGCCGTTCCCCTTGTTGCAGATAAACCAAATTTACCTCAATTTGCCGCTGGAACGTCCCAAAAATATGATTCGCCTGATTCCGCCACCCCGTCAAATCACCTTGACTTTTTACCTCCATGCGCGTCAAAGTATTCAGATAATTTTGCCGATTAATCTCAATGGTATTCTCGAACGTGACCAAACACCGCATTCGTTGAGAATAGCGCAACGATAAATCCAA
>NZ_JAFLQW010000514.1 GCF_017313335.1 Phormidium pseudopriestleyi FRX01
GTGGGCAGTAATTGTAGGGTGGGCACTGCCCACCGACGAGTTGGTGACTACCAGATGAAGGTGGGCAGTGCCCACCCTACTTTCTACTACTTTCTACCAGATGAAGGTGGGCAGTGCCCACTCTACTACTACTGAAGGGGTCAAAAAGAGGCAACCACCACCCCGCCCTACGGGCACCCCTCCAGAGGAGGGGAATGGGGAAAATTCCCCTCCTCTGGAGGGGTGCCCGTAGGGCGGGGTGGTGGTTGCCTAACATCAGATGCACCCGGAAACTCGGTTGCAAAGTTGGGGAAAACATGGCGGCCAAAGCGGAGATTGTACAATGGATAAATTAGAACATTATCGCCACTGTATTAAAACGCTGTTACAAGCACAATTCCGTCACCCATCAAACACAACCGATGTCGAAAGTCAACTGATTTTTGACCAAGAGGGCGATCGTTACCTATGGCTTAATGTGGGTTGGGTTGAGCTTGAATGTGTTTATGCTTGCTTTCTACACTTTGATATTAAGGACGGAAAAATCTGGATTCAATGCAATCGCACGGAAACCGATATGGCTCAAGCCCTAGTCGAGATGGGAGTCCCGAAAGAAGATATTATTTTAGGGCTACATCCTCCCTATAAACGCCCCTATACTGGCTATGGAATGCCTCAGTTGGAACCCATATCCATTGAGGCATAGAGAAGGGAAAACCCAACCGCTAACCGCAATTCATGGGGTTACGTTTTCACCCACTCAATCCACTCATGACAAGCTCATCCTCATCCCGTATCTACCCTTAAAAATCATGCCTCCAGAAGAAATCCAACTCATAGAAGATTTTCTCACCTTTCTTGAGAATGCCCGGACGACTCTCCCCGCGACTGATAGCTTATGGGAATATCTCCAGAGTTTTCTAACCCAATTCAAAACTGTGGACGATCGCCCGTTACAATTAGCCCTGTTTATTGAAACTTGGTGTCAAGAATTTCAGGTAACCATAGACCCCAAAACCATGCGCCAAATCCGGGCTAATATGCTTGAAAATGGGCAAGTTATCCCAAAACCGGCAGAGGGAGAAAAAGCCAGTAAGGTTTACAATAAGGCTTCGATTACTGAGTCGGTTAACAATGCTATCCCTGAAAAATAAGCATGAGCGATTATCTCTACGCCCCTAGTCTCTATTGGTTTGCCTATCGCTATCGTGAGGGGCTAGTCGTAGCAGATACTCAAGCCTCTTCTGACCAAACCCTTGCGGATTTGGATTGGGTGAAACAACAATATAAACAGGTTTTATCTCCCTTTGACGTTATACTCAGTTCAAAATGGCAAAATGAGGGAAGAACTCGCAATTTTGAACTGTTGAAAAATCCTAATTTAGAGGAAGGACGACAATATGAATATTTCGAGATTTCCGCACAGAATTTAGAGGGATTTGTCTATCCTCAATCCCTCCATGATAGCTATGGGTTGAATCTGAATCTCTTCTGCCCAGAAAATAAGGGTGCGGACCAATATCCCATTGAAGACCTGGATAAACTCAATCCCAAAGGCTGTTTTACTCCCCCTAAAACGCCGCCTTTCGGCTATTTAGGACAAACTTTATTATTAACAGCCTATCTGGATAAACCCCGCCCCTCAGCGATTGGTGAATTTGAAGCCTTAGCCCGCACCTGCTGGCAACAGTTTTTCAAGGTGCAAACGGTTAGTTCTTTACCCCGATTGTATCGCGCATACCAATTTTTGGGTGGCTATCTTTATGAGTATGGTAATCCCGAGGATGATTTAACGAAGAATCCATTTGGGCATCTGCTGATTTGGTTTTTCTTTGAGGAGGAAACCAGTTTGATTTTACAGCGATGTTATTGGGAGTTACCGGAACTTTTATTATATTATCACAAAATTTGTGGGAGCTTCCGACAAAGCCGCGACTTTTATCAAAATGCGGATACAATTGTGAGCAAAAATGAGACCTATTTACAGCAATTAAATAAAAATTATCTCCAGAATAGGCAACGGGACACCCTTGCCGATGAACAATTGACGGAACTCAAACTAACCCTGAAAGAGTTGCTGGCAACCTCTTTGCGTTATTCCCAGCAATTGCGAAATCTGGAATATGCTCACAATACGATCGCCATTAACCACAAAAATTATCTCGCTATCCTGGACCAGATGGAACAATTGGCGCAAACTCCCCTAGAGGCGTTCCGGGTATTTGGGGAGAAGGAGGCAGTCGCCTTTCAAGAACAAATCACCGCCGATCTCAACTATTTCCGCCACGGATCGGGGTTGCTGGATACGGCTATTAACTCGATTCGTGGATTGGTGGAAATTGACCAGGCGGAACGCGATCGCCTCCTGCAAACCGCCTTAGCAACCAGTCGAGACAAGCAAGAAAAATTCAACCAAGGCTTACAAGACCAAATCCAAGCAGTGGGGGTCGGCATTGCGGCAGGGGCGATCGTGGCTTCAACTTCTGGGTTAATCACCCACTCTTGGCAATTCCCGAGTCGGGAGCAATTTTGGCTTCCCCCCCATCCGTTTATTCTGGCACTTCTGGGGAGTGCATTGTGTTCTTGGGGTGCATGGTTGTGGGCTAAAAAAGAGATTCAAAAAAGGCGAGATATTTCTCAGGCAAACTCGACTCCCAAGGGCATTTCAACGGCGATCGCAACGGATACCCCAAAAACTCCCCTTAATCCGGCAGGCGATCGGTTGAGTGTGTCTGATGACAAGAAAGAGTAGGGTAAGCAGGTTCACTCTATTGAGCCGTTTTGCACCATTGTTGTCCGATGAAAAGGGGGCTTACAAGGGTAGGGGGTTAAGTCAGGGTGTGCGATCGCCCGAACATTGAGATTACTCCGAAGTCACGCGATCGGCGGCGAGGTTGAGTTGATAGGAAATCGGTTCTCTGGCATCGGATATGACAATAATTTCATAGTAACCCGATTCGGGTAAAATTCCACTCCATGACTGTTGGGAAGAATCTTCCAGGAGTGGGTCACTGGTACTATTGGGCGGATAGAGGGAGATACGAATGCCTTGATTCGCGTATAATGATAATCGGAGAATTTGACCTTTCGATAGATACGCAGTATAAGCTTTTCCCTCACCGGGACCGAGGGTATCTCTCACTTGACGGCGAAATTGACCTCGGGAAAATTGAATGGTTTCGAGAGTTTTCCCTTGTTGTAACGCGGTGAGTTGATCGGCAACGATCGCGTGCCAAATTTGGCCGATGGGTTGGTTGATAAAATTAACCCCTTGCTGTTCGGGAAACTGATGGAAAAATTGAGCATCGGCTAAATCATAAAGGGCGCGGCGACTCAGTTGCAATCGATTCACGGCCATTGTCACCCGATCGCGTTGTTGGTCACCATAAGTCCCCAAACCCCGACGCCCTTGGTCGCTTAAAGTTGCCAAATAATCTAACAGTTCAGAGGCCAATTCATCCCAGCGCGATCGCCAGATTTCATCAGCGGGTTCATAACTCAGAATAATCCCCTGTTGGCTGGGATATCGTTCATAAAAGGCTTCATTAACCAGATTCACATAAAATGGAGAGGCAATCCCCAGTTGTTCTCGGCGATCGCGCAGTGCTTCTTTGCGCTTAAATTCCTCCGGGGAATAACGAGAGGAAAATTCCGCTAAATCCGGATCAACATCTTCAAATAAATTCGGTTTCTCAGTAGAACCAGTCGGTTGCTTAGGATTATATTTCACCCACTGTCTGCCTCCCCACCAACCGGCACTCCCGGCACCAGCGACTAACATCACCACCAATAACAACGTACCCCACCAAGGGAGTCGCCCTCGTCGAGACTGCGGAATTCCGGTAACGGCACCAGTCCCGGTAATTTCTCCCACCGATGTCGGGAAGGGGGATAATGACCCCGAATTGACATTTTTAGGTCCGGAAATGCTTTCCGGGGGGAGTTCCGTAGGAAACACCGTCCCGGGTGGGACAGAATTGGGCCGGGGAAGGGGTGCCGGGGGTTGAGACTGAGGGGCGAGAGTGCCCGTGGATTGGACCTCGGCGATCGCCTGTAAAACCTGAGTGGCGCTTTGGAAGCGATCGCCCACCCGACGGGCCAACATTTTTTTCAGGACCTGTTCCAAACCTGGTGGAATCTCCCCAAGTCCATCCTTCCCCCAATTCAACTCCTGGGGATCAAAAAAGGGCTGGGGTTCTTCCCCACTCAACAACACCAATACAGTTACCCCAAGGGCGTACAAATCGCTGTGGGGGTACACCTGTCCCAACATCATCTGTTCTGACGGTGCATATCCCACCTTACCTAGGCGGGTTGGCACCGGCATCGGAGGACTGGTGACTGGCGATGTCATCACCTGGGACTCGACCAGGGCCGCCACTTGCTTGACCCCACCAAAATCAATTAAAACCGGCAACTGGTCCAGATTTCTGAAAATCAGATTATCCGGGGAGATATCCCGATGAATCACCCGACGGGAGTGGATGTAGTCCAACACGGGTAACAGTTGTTGTAGTAACGGAGTTACTTCTGCAACGGTAAATTTCTGACCTTGCTGACGGCGTTGGGAGAGTAATACGCGGTAGTTTTGGCCCTCTACATAATCCTGCACCAAAAACAACCGACTGCGACCCTCAACGGGCGATCGGCACAGTTCCCGGAATTTCGGAATCTGCGGGTGTTGGAGTTTGTACAGAACACCGGCTTCCCGATTGAAGAGTTCCTCAGCCTTTTCCTGGGCGTAGGTGCCTTGAACCTTGGGGGCAAATTCTTTGAGGACACAGGGTTCATTAAAACGGTTGATATCTTCGGCCAAATAAGTGCGTCCGAAGCCCCCATGACCGATTTCTCGCACCAGTCGGTAGCGATCGCCCACAATGGTTCCCGCAGAAATGGCTCCTATTGAGATTCCCTCTGGGCCTCGCACCTTTAAAGGTTCGCCACAGGACTGGCAAAAGCGACTTCCGGGGAAATTATCATGTCCTTTACTGCAAAAGAGGGGCTTCATCTAGGTTTCGCTCTCCCACAGGGGGTCCGTATTGCTATAACAATTCACCCTTGATTGTACAAACTGTTTCCTGATAGAAGCTACCCAGATTCGATTCTTTTTTAAACTTTTCCCTTCTTCTTTGCTTGAGGCCAATTTATCCTCCCCGAGGGCATTGACAAGATGGAACAAATATGCAATTTAAACTCCGTGGGGTGACATTTTGTGCCAGAAGCGTATAGGCGGCGTTGGAGTCTAGGGGTTTGGAGAACAAATACCCCTGTCCAAATTCTCCGTTTAGGTTTTGTAACTGTTCCAATTGGGCGATGGTTTCGATGCCTTCAGAAATGGTTGTAATATTTGTATCCTGCGCCAACAAAATGATCGCTTCTACAATCGCTAATCCTTTCGGATTACGGCTCATTTGGTTGATAATTTGGCTCAAATACCTTGACCTGGTTCTGCTACGCGGTTTGATCGGTTCCAAATCCGTGGGCGAAAATCATCGTTTGACTACCCTGACCCCGCAGATTAACGTTATTTCGAGCATTGACTCCCGTTATCCCTCCTCCTCACCCGTTCCCCCTGCCCTGAACTGGGCCTCGTAACGGTCCAAAATTCCACTTTCAATCATCAACCTCGGCCAAATTAATAAGAAAAACCCCATCCACGCCACCAAAGGGACCGCAACGATCGCCGTTACCCAGAGTTTGTGAAACACCAGCCAACTGCCCAAAATCAACGTCATCCCCGTTAACAAAATTGACCAAGGCTGACACCACCAGGGTTTATAATTCCAAGGATTCAGAGAGGGTTGTTGTGACATAAAACTCTAAAATAAATAACAAACTCCTCTGTTTTATCATATAAACTCACTCCTAGAATTTTTCCGCGACTCATTCCCGATTCAAAAACCCATCTTTACGAAGGATATCCTTATGCAAATTACCCAATATCTTCATACCGCCCTCTTAGTCTCAAACCTACCTCGGGCGGAACAATTTTATAGTACCGTCCTCGGACTGGAAAAAGTCGATCGCCCTTTTAGCTATGCCGGAATCTGGTATCAAATTGGGCCGATTCAACTGCATTTAATTGTCGATGAAACCCTCAATCTTATCCCTGCCAACCGCGAAAAACTGGGTCGCAATCCTCATTTTGCCTTGGGAGTCAGCAACTTAGAAGCCGCCAAAGCTCATTTACTCGCCCATAATTGTTTGATTCAAATGAGTGCCTCCGGACGGGCTGCATTATTTACCCAAGACCCCGATGGGAATATCATTGAATTGACTCAAGTCTAAATGAAAATTATTGCCTATTTATATAGTGACCCGCTGTTAGAATCGCCCAGTGATCCAGCGATTTGGGGGTGGGAAGTCGATCGCGTGTATCGAGATTTAGGCGATCGCACTCACCTACAACAACTCCTCAACGATTGCCAAGAAGAAACCGCCGATTATTTGTTAATTCGGCGCATCGAAGAATTGGGGGACTCGGTTCGAGAAGTCTGCGATCGCATGGCAGAATTGGAAGAACGGCAAATCCAAATTGTCGCCACCGAAAATGCCACAGCGACCCTGGATACCCCCCTCACCCGCAGCGAGCTGTTGAAACTGCTTTCAGAAATTGAAAGCGTCCAACGTTCCCGGCAAATTCGCAAAGGACACGCTAAAAATCGCCTGCAATCTATTCCCCCACCGGGAAAAGCTCCCTTTGGGTATAGACGCGGTAAGGACCGCTATGCCCTCGAACGCGCTGCTGCGGCTATTGTTAAAGACTTTTTTGAGCAATTTCTCCTTTACGGGTCTTTGCGCGGTGCCGTGCGCTATTTAGAGCGAAAACACAGCAAAAAAATTTCTGTGACAACCGGGAGGCGATGGTTAACGAATCCCACCTATCGTGGGGATTTAGCGTATAAAAAGGGGTTAGTGCTTTCTAATACTCATCTGGCGATTATCTCGCGAGAGGAAGCGGCACAAGTCGATCGCCTCCTGCGCCGAAATCGACGAATGCCGCCTCGAACCGCCAGTGCATCCCGTTCTTTGGCGGGTTTAGTCGTCTGCGGGGAGTGTCATTGCTCAATGGCAGTTTCGCAAGCGAAGGCGCATCAAGGGAGTCGGGAATATTTATATTTGCGTCCGACAAACTGTGTCCGACAACCGAAATGTCAGGCGATTCCTTATGAAGGGATTTTACAGCAGGCGATCGCCGAAGTCTGTCATGAGTTGCCTCGCGCCGTTGCTGGATTAGAAATGGGACAAATTATTGGAGTCAAACAGCAGATTCAAGGGGCGATCGCCACCAAGCAACAGATTCTCACCCAACTCCCGCAACTGCGCCAAGACGGTATTTTAGATGCAGAGACTGCGGATCTGCGTCGTTACAAAGTCAACACAGAAATTTCCGAACTCCAAAGTCAACTGGCGCAACTGCCTCCCGTCAACTTGCGCGAAACCGCCCAAACCGTTTCTCTACCTCAATTTTGGCTGGATTTATCCGAAACCGAACGGCGATTCTACTTTCGGGAATTCATTCGCCAAATCGAAATCTACCGTCAAGGTAAAGCATGGCAGTTGAAAATTATCTTTATTTTTTAGGGGTTTCGGTTCCTAAAGAAAGCTGGTTTCTAACGGTTACTAACCCGACACCCTAAACCTGAACCGCCGGTTTTTCCGACTCAGCCAAATCTTCGGTATCCTTGGGTTGAGACACCGGCAGTTCTACTCGAAAGGTACTGCCTTCATTCGGTTTGGAAGTACAGACAATCTTGCCGTAATGGTTCTCTTCAATAATTTTCTTAGAAATCGATAATCCCAATCCCGTTCCGACTCCCATTGCTTTCGTGGTAAAAAATGGCTCAAAAACCCGAGTTGAGATATCCGTTGAAATTCCCGGACCATTATCGGAAATGGTAATCGCCACTCGATTATTCTCTAACGTTTCCGTGGTGATAATAATTTTTCGTTTACCCGGTTTTCGTTCAAGTTTTTCTTCCCCAGAAATTGCGGGTTTTTCGGGTTCTTCCAGGGCATCGATCGCATTATTAATCAAATTCATAAAAACTTGATTTAGCTGATTAATATAACATTCTATTTTGGGAAGTTTCCCAAATTCGCAAACTACCTCAATGTTTTGTTTATATCGATTATTTAGCAGGACTAAAGTAGCTTCTAACCCTTCTTGTAAATCGGCAACTTTCATGTCCGGTTCATCCAGACGATAGAAATTCCGCAGGGTCAGGACCAAATCCCGAATCCGTTCTGCACCGACTTTGAGAGAACCCATAATTCGAGGCAAATCTTCCAGAACGTAATCGAGTTCTACTTCTTCTAAGATTTCCTCCACCGCTTCGGCATTGTCCGGGTATCCTTCTTGATACGCTTCTAAAACCTTAAATAAATCTTCTACGTGTTCCTGAACATAGGGTAAGTTTCCATAAATAAAGTTAATTGGATTATTAATTTCATGGGAAATTCCCGAGACCATTTGGCCCAGCATCGACATTTTTTCCATTTGCAGCAGATGCTGTTGCAGTCGCTGCAGTTCTTGTAAACTATCTTGGAACTGTTGATTTTGGTCCGTTAGTTGTTCAGTCAGTTGAGCGACTTTTTGCTCCAATTCACGATTTCGGTCTTCCAGTTCTTGAATGCGATCGGTCATTATGGACAGCCCCCTGTCACATCAACACTTCAAATTATATCAATTTTTACCCTCCTATTTTGTTGGCAAGGGAGAGTGAAGGGGTCTGGAACAGGTTTCCCGTTGCCGAACCCTGTCCCCTCATGGGGATCCGGATAGTCCCGATCCCCGAACCCCTTGTTCCAACAAGGGAAAAGGGGGATCAATCAAAGTCTCTCTCCCTTTATGGGAAAGAGACTGAGGATCAGGGTTGCACCGATGCACCTTCGGTTGGATTCCCAGAGAGGGGAGTTCTTACAAGAGTAGGTTTTTTCGTTTATGGTGATTCGCCTTACTATTAACTTCAGCGACGGTTCCCTCCCCTTGGCAAGGGGAGGGTTAGGGTGGGGTGTCCGGCGGTAACTCAGGCGATCGCCTGAGTTACGCACTCACAGTCGGCGATCGCACGTCACTATGACACTCTACCCACCGATTCCACGCGCAAGTGCGATCGCACGTCACTATGACCCCACCCTAACCCTCCCCAAGACCTCGGGTAGGGGACTGGAAGTAAAAAACCTACTCTTGTAAGGGAGGGGAGTTGGGGATGCTGTCAGCGCCAAAAAAATAGCGGAGGTTCAAACCTCCGCTATTTTGCACTGATACTTTTACAGCGATCGCGACGAGTTATCATCCGTGGGATACGATCCTTTCCCCGCATTGCGAACATTCACAATCTTACCCATGAGATCAAACCAAAAACTTGACCCCATCGAAATCGCCAGCCCACTGAGTAACCATCCCGCCAATTGCTTGACAAAGGGAACGCGCCACTGGAGATTTTGAATCCGTTGTTCTTTGATGGTGACTTCACTCCATCCAATAGGTAAAGAGATATCCTGAAGGGATTGTCTGAGTTCTGCCTTGACCCCCTCTAATTCTCGGGGATCTCGAATTGGTTGGGCATTGACAATACTCTGGGCATTTTGAGTCACTGTCGCCCGTAAAACCGGGTCTTTTGACAAGCTACTCACAATATAGATCGTATCGGCATTGGCGATCGCAGCCACCAGAAATCCGATAATAATCGCAATCCCTCTGGCATTGCGTTTGTACACGCCCGAGGACCGTTCCATCGAGCGATCGAACCAAATTTCGATTTGTTGCTGAAACGTATTGAGCGTATCTTGAGCCCCTTCGTTCTTCTGTTGCGCTCGTTTAGCTAAGACCCCTAAACTTTCCTTCAGCGATTCCGGTAATAAATCGATGACTTTTTCTAACTCTTTGAATGCTGATTCAATCCCTTGATAGGCCGGACTATTTTTATCTTCAAAGACTTCCTGAATCTCAAGATAAACTTCTCGATACCGGGGCAGACTCGCAATAATCTCTCTCGGCTCAGGCTTCAAATTTTTCAACAAAACCTTCTTGCCCGCCTCTCCATAAATTCGCTTGCCGATCGCACTGATTCGCTCCAGCAAAAATTCCGGAGTCTCCCCTTCCCCTTCTGCCGCAAAAGCAAGCCGCGAGTTTTCCACAAATAATCCAAACCGTTCTTCCATTAATTCAACGAACATGGCTAACGTGATTTCTTCTTGCGCATATTTCGTCACCATTTCATTGAAATTCTGCCCGCAAACTCTTAACTCTTTCTTGAAAACACCCGTATTAACTTCACTTAAACTGGCAGTTTTACTTAAACCAACAATTTCCTTTAACTGCTCTTGTTTAAACTTTTCTACCCGGGCAATACTGAGAGCATGAGAAATTTTATCAACTCCTAAAGTATCCATAAGAGTCACCGCGAAAAAGTCCGGACGAATGTAAGAAGGACCTCCTTCATTCTCTCCGAACACATTCTCGGTATGGGTCATTTTTTGATAAATTTTAAACAATCCAGAACTGATTTTTCTGAACCCTTGGGCTAAAGCTCCTTTAGCCTCTTGATTGAGGTCTTTGATTAAGGGATTAGCATACAATTGATTGGCAAGAATTCGGGCCTTTCGGCTTTCTTCACTTTCTTGGGCCCCTCCCATGAGCACTTCAATCGATTTTTTTAAATGTTCGGCTCTCCACTGAAGCAGAGTGGTCACCAGTTCTTGAATTTCCGAAGCCAGTAAACTCAGAATCAAATAAACAAAAATTAGCCCGATAGCAAGGTCTAAAATAAAAGGAATGTTCATGATAAATTATCATTCAGGTAGGTGCAGGACTGACTCAACTTGTTTAAAGTTGGTCATCGATTACTATACGGGCCGACTCTTAAAAAATCGGACAAATTACAAAAATATCAAAACATTTCATAGAGTAGGATGGAAAGGATGGGGTAGCTGTTCTTAGTAACGACTTCAGTCGTTTCCCCCGTGTCATACCAAATCCGGTTGGTAAAAGTCGATTTTCGCTTTTAGGGAACTCCAAAAAATAAAATACCCAAAACCCCCACCCTTGAGGGTGCGGGTTTTAATTTTTAGCCCGCGTAGGGGGGCTTTGTTAGTATAGCCCCACCCTTGAGGGTGCGGGTTTTTATAGACCTTTGACAACCGAATTCCGTATTACTACAAACTTGAACCCCATCTGCCCCATCTCCCCCTCGGGACCGTTGACAAATTTTTAAAATTCGGTTGGGGATGTTAGATTGGCGAGTAGGGATGGGGAAACCTGAAACCAGTTGACCTGCACCTTCGGGCCCAATCAAAATCCGTTAAAATTCTCTAAACCTTGCACGGTTTGGAGAGGGTCCGCTTCTGAGGGATTCCTCCCGGGTGCCATTCCCCCGAATTGCTGAAACGTCGTATTCGCTCTGGTTGCCCTTAAAACACCATGTCCCAGGAAATTTTCACCCTGCACGAGTCAAATGAGAAAACAATTCGGACCCGACATTGGGGCGAACAGCTCTGGGTCCTCCTGCTCCTGATCGCTGCGATTCTTATCTATCAGATGGATCTAGGCTTTCTCCCGTTACGAGACTGGGATGAAGGCATTGTTGCGGGAGTCGCTCGGGATATTTACCAAGGGTCGTTAGATTGGCTCTATCCAACGAGTGCAGGAGAACCCTATTTTAATAAACCGCCCCTACTCCATTTGCTAATTGCTTATGCTTATTTTTGGGGCGGGGTCAATGAATGGACGACGCGGTTACCAGGGGCGATGCTCTCGGCGTTATCGGTGCCGCTGCTGTATGGAATTGCTCGGGAAGTGTTTCGGTTGCGATCGCCTGCAATTTTCTCAGTTTTGGTCTATCTGACCCTCTTGCCGGTAGTGCGCCACGGACGTCTGGCGATGCTGGATGGGGGGGTGCAATGCTTTTTCTTATTAATGGTCTGGTGTCTGCTGCGATCGCGGCGGAATTTGCGCTGGGGTCTGGGGGTCGGCATCGGTTTGGGTCTGATTTGCATGACCAAAGGCATGATGGGCGTCTTACTCGGAACGATCGCCTTCGCTTTTACTCTCTGGGATACCCCTCGCTTGCTCCGTTCTTGGTATTTGTGGATTGGCATCGCCTTGGGAATGACCCCCGTCACTCTCTGGTATTGGGCGCAATGGCAGCATTATGGGGATGCCTTTCTCTCGGCCCATTTTGGTATCCAGTCATTACAACGGATTTGGCAACCTGTGGAGAGCAATGCAGGGCCGCCCTGGTACTATCTCTTAGAATTGTTGAAATATTCCTGGCCTTGGTTCTTGTTTTTACCCCAGGGGTTACAATTAGCTTGGGAAAATCGCACCCTGAGTTGGGCCAAATTAGTTGGGGTTTGGACCAGTATCTATTTTGTGGCAATCACGGTGATGGGGACTAAATTGCCTTGGTATGTCTTACCCCTTTATCCGGCAATTGCCCTCGCCTGTGGTGCAAAACTGGCTCAAGTCTGGGCCGATCGCAAGACGACTGAACCCTTCACCCGTGACCCCCTGTATCCTGTAGCTTGGATTGCGATTCTCGGCATTATCTCCGTGGTTTTGTGGGGAGGTAGCTTTTATTTGGGCGTGATGGACCCCAGCTATGGGACCTATTTGCCGGTGCTGTTAATTTCTGTGGCGTTAACCCTGAGTATTTCGGCGTTGCTGATTTATCACCAGGACCGACAATTTGTGCTGATTTTGTTCTGGGGGATGTTCGTTTCGCTGTGTTTATTCGTGAGTTCCCCCCATTGGATTTGGGAACTGAATGAAGCCTATCCGGTGAAACCTGTGGCTGAGGCGATCGCCCAACAGACTCCCCCGGGTCAACAGATTTACACCTCGTTCCCCTACCATCGGCCTTCTTTAAATTTTTATAGCGATCGCCAAGTCATTCCCGCTACCCCAGAACAACTCCAACAGTATTGGCGGGAACAGCAGCAGCCCTATTTCTTAGTCGATCGCCGGACCCTAGAGGCTCTCGACCTCGGTCCGAGTCACATTCAGAATGCCAATGAAGGTTGGCTGTTGGTCACCCGAGAGCCACCCTCAGCAAATTAGCAGAAAATAGTCGCCCCAAGATTCAGAGTTTGGGGCGATCGCTGCGGTGGTGAAGTCGGGGAGTTGTTCTGGATCCATCCCCCGAACAGGATTCATTTCCCAGACTCGGGGAATGAGTCCCTCACCTCCCCACTTTCTTCCCGAAACTGCCCCGGTAATTGGCGATCGCCACTCCAATTTTCTAAAGTCGCAAAAGTCAGACTCGCCACCACTAAGCCCGCCAACACCGCCCAAACCGAAGGGCGTTTTTTAATTCCCACATCCCTGAGAATCCGAGCCACTGGGCTGCTCTGACGTCGCAACAGCCGCGACATAGACAATTGTTTAAACGTGAAGGGGTCTCTAACGTAATGACCGCTCCAACTAATCACTAATCGAGCTTGACAATGAGGGCAGGTATAGAGTCCGCCTAAAATCTCGCCTGGATTTCTTTGTCCCGAGCGATTGCATACGGGGCACAAGACAGAGTGACTCTCGAAGATATGCGCGTTCATTCGACTTTCCCGTTTTCCCAAAACCTTAATGGATCTATTGTGGTCAACACAACACCAGTGGCGTCGCTTTGGTTGTCAAGGCAAGCTCAGGGCTTGCCTTAGTTATCCCGCTCTTTTGCTGCTCCCTTCACCGCTGTTGTCTCCGGTGCGCTCAATCTCTTGATGCACTCTGGAGAGTTACCTTGCCGGTTCAAATTCCCCGTTGAGGGTAGGGTTGATATCCCAATGTTGGTTTGACATGGGATAGCTGTACTACCGATCGCCTCGCCTCTCCCCCTGGGGAGAATCACGATTCCCTTAAACAACAGGCTCGACTGAAGCCATTAGCTTACGAGTTTGACTCAGATTGGCTAGAAGAGGAATAGAGTGGGATAGCTTTGGTTCTTTAATTCTTAGTCTACTGTGCTTTTCTTTTTCGCGTAAATCTGCTGTCATATATCTCAATACATCAGCACGCGATCGTTGCCCTATATTCAGGGAAATTTAACCTTAACCATCAGGGATCAACCCGATGTCCGTCCAGTGATTACAAAACTTTACAATCAATCCGGTTTTACCTAA
>NZ_JAFLQW010000446.1 GCF_017313335.1 Phormidium pseudopriestleyi FRX01
GCAAACTAAACGTAAAGGGAAAGTTCAAACTAGATTTGAGCGGACTTATTAGAGGCACAATGAGCAGCGCCCATTAGAATTAGGCTTTGGTCTAAGGCTATGCAAGAATCCCCGTGTCTTTAGACATCGGGAGTGTCAAAAGTCTCAGACTGCTTCAAAACGAGGGATACTCGGTCTGAGGCCAGGTCAATAAAACCCCCAAATAACCTCCCCAAATGGGGATTTTATTTTTTATCCGGACCCAGAGAGAATTTTCCCAAAATTTTGAGGGCAAAACTAGACAGGAATACCCCGATAACGTTAGAATTTGGCCCGGTACGTCTAAATCGAAATTCACTTTCGCGTTTGATATAAAGGGTCAACGGTTATCGGTTTGAGTCAACTTTTTTGTTAAAGGTTCAAACCCAGTTGACTACCCCTCAAGAGAAGTGGACAAAACGCACCCACCTCCTCTGGTTCCAAGCTATTGGAATGGGGGAATGTTAAACCAGTCCAGTTGGCTTACAGTCGATCACCACACCGTTTATCGTGCGGGAGACGTCAATCAAAAATGAACCCGATATTAAATTTACTCTCATTACTCGGAATCGTGGGTCTATGCTTTATTGCATGGCTGGGTTCCGAAGATCGTCGCATTATTCCCTGGAAAGTCATCTTTTGGGGAATTGGCCTACAAATGGTTGTGGGATTAATCGTGTTTTTGTTGGGCAGCAATCTCGTGGAAGGACTGAGTAGCTTCCTCAATGTGGTCCTGGATGCCTCGGAAGCTGGGGCGAAATTCCTATTTGGGGGACCGGCTTCGATGTTGGTGGCAGAGCCCAATTTTGCGGCAGGTCCAGGGCCAGCGGGTCGCTGGATTGCCCGAACTGTGGGTAATCCCTTCGTGGCGGTGGCGGGCGATCGCCTCAGTACGGATAACCTCAATCCCGGTTTTGCTTACGTTCTAGCCTTTCGCGCCTTGCCACAAGTTATTTTCTTCTCGGGATTGGTCAGTCTACTGTATCGTCTGAATATTATTCAGCCCGTGGTGAAGTGGTTTGCGGTTATTTTCCAGAAAACCATGAGAATCAGTGGTGCTGAAGCGATGGCAGGGGCGGCTAATATTTTTGTGGGAATTGAATCGGCGATCGCCATCAAACCCTTTTTATTAGACATGACCCGCAGCGAACTTTGCGCGATTTTGACCAGCTGCTTTGGCTCGATCGCCTCTTCAGTCTTGGCCCTCTATGCCGGTTTATTGCGCCCGACTTTTCCCTCCATTGCCGGTCACTTGGTCTCCGCTTCGATTATGACCATTCCCGCTTGTTTCGTGATTTCTAAACTGTTAATCCCCGAAACTGGCGAACCGAAAACTCTCGGTCACATTCCCGAAGACAAAGAATCTGACTCCTCTAAACGTCCCAACCCAATGGATAGTTTAATTGGCGGGGCCTTGGATGGGGTGAAAATGGTCGTGGGAATTGCTGCCGCGATTATTGCCATTCTGGGAATGGTTGCCCTGATTAATGCGGTCTTTAATGGGATCTCAACTCTCGTGCTTGGAGCCTCTCCAACGGATGACTCTTCTTTGGTGACCCAGTTCTTTGCTAATCCTCTAGCCAATCTCCTGGGAATGTTATTCTTACCTCTAACCTTTTTAACTGGGGTGTCCCTAGATTGGCAGGAATTGTGGACCTGTTCCCTCTTGATTGGCCGACGGCTGTTTGAGACGAATATTCCACCCTATCAAGCCCTTGGGGTGTTCGCCCAGTCTGGGGAACTGAGCACTCGCGCCCTCTTAGTTGTCAGCTATGTGCTCTGTGGGTTTACCCATTTTGCCTCCTACGGCATTTTTGTCGGAGGGTTATCCGGGTTAATCCCTGAACGTCGCAATGAAGTGGCCTCCTTGGGCTTTAAAGCGCTTTGGGCCGGTACTTTAGCCACCTTAATGACTGGCTGTATAGCGGGGTTATTTGATATCGGTAACGCCGCTGTCTTAGGCCGCTAGGACGTGGGTACAGTATTCAATCAAGGGGACAAGACTCCGGGTTTCATTGCCGTTGCTTTGTGACTGATGAGCTCATATTGGCTTGCATAAACCCGGTTTCTAACCAATCCTGTACCGACGCCCTCGGCGATCGCCTATTTCCTGGATCAATCACTCCCAGTATGAAAACGAGGAAGCTGAAAATGAAACGAAACCGGCTTTGGCTGCTCGGTTTGGGACTGCTAACTGCCCTGACTTTAATGATGGCTGACCATCATGGGGTTCACCTGCACCCCCAGATGGGTCTCTCGAATTTGCAGTTAAATGCTCGCGCAGCAGAGGCTCCTCCTCGGGTGATTCAAGTCGCTCAAAGAGGCTCTCAAACCACCCAATCTCCCCCATCTCCCCAATCTTCCCCCTCTCCCCAATCTTCCCCCTCTCCCACCACTGCCCCGAGTCTCTCTGCGGAAGAACTAGAAGCCAGTCCCGTGCGGTTGAGCGAAGAACCCTATCAGGACCCCGGGGGACGGTTTAGGGTGGGAGTGTTGGCGGAATATTTAGCGGCTGAAAATGAAGAGGAAACGGCGGCAAGAGGACCTCTGCAACCCTATAAAATTGGCACTTCAGCGGGGATTCCGTTAATCGAATCTCCTGATGGAAATTTAGCCTATACGGTGATTGTTCAACCTCTGGCGACGGCCCGCACCTTGAGTAATGAGGAGTTGGCAGAAATTGCCATTGAGGAATTTAAGCGGGGGGAAGGATTTAGTCCCGATGAGTTTAGACCGATCGCCTCGGGTGAGGTGCTGGTACCTTGGACTGGGATTTTCAATAATAAGACGCCGATGCAGGGGACAATTTTGGTCCGTCAGCGCGATCGCTTTGTCTATTTGTTGCTCATTTCAGCAACGGACTTGGCTGCATCTAAGCTCGAACCGGCGATCGCCTTATTATTCGAGACCCTCGAACCCCTCTAATTTCCCTACCCTGAACCAACTGTTAGCAAAACAATGGGGCGCACACTGTGCGCCCTTTTTAATCAATCACCCGGGATGAAGTAATTGCAGTAATTGTAGGGTGGGCACTGCCCACCTACAATAAGGTGGGCAGTGCCCACCCTACAATTACTTATCCCTAATTTTCATCGGAACAACTTTAAGATTTCAGACAGCCAAGTAGATTCAGAATTTTATCTTGATCTTCTAAATTTCCGACAATGCGGCGCACGGGCAAGGGCCACATTTTGACCAGGGTAGGTGTAGCGGAAACTTGAGCCTGTTCTGCCTGTTCTGGATGTTTAGAAACATCAATCACTTTCAAGGTATAGGGATAGCCTAAAGACTCTTCCAAAAGCTGATGCAAGGTCTTGAGGGTTCTCTCCGTTGCTCCTGTATGACCCGAAACAAATAACCGGAGCACATATCCTTGAGTCGGGGTTTGTTCGGACAAAGTAAACCTCAACTTCGGGGATAAATTCGGGGGGTGAACGCGGCCCTCGTCTGCGGTTGACTCTAAGCGGACAATCAGCTCATGATTCTCCCAGAGTTGGGGAAACTGCTGACGATAGGTGGCTAACACCATTGGATGACATAGCTCTTCTGACCAAGGGGCGACTGCCCAGGTCAAGTCATCCATTTCAAAGATAGCATTCAGCAGGGCTTGATAGCGCAGGACTGAAGCAGAGGCGATCGCAGAAGTTTGCACTTGTCCGGTATAGGGATCAAGCCATCGGTCCACCGTGGCAGTATAACAAGGAACCAGGAAATGGGGGGGCTCGATTAGCCCCAGCCATTCTTGCAGGACCGCACATAAATTCAGATGCCACCGATTTTTTTTGCTCGGGTCGATACAGTAAATCAGGTCTCCACCGGGAGTAAACAGAGCAATCCCCTTAAATAAGGGAGGAAGAGAAGAGGATGGGTTTTTCAACAAATCGCGATCGCTAAATGAAAAAAATAGGCGATTGAGAAATTAGGACAAAGAAGGCAACCCAAGAAACTGGAGTTATGAATGCTCCGCGATCGCCCGGTTTGGACCCCAAAACATTCATAACTCAACCCGCAATGATCAACAGTCACACTTGGGGTTTCTAAACGTTTAAATTCGGCCTCGGAGCATTTGAGCCATTTCGTTCGGTGTGGGCGACTGTTCCAAAGCAATCTCTTCAGTGATTCTACCTTCTTGATAAAGTTCATAGAGTGCTCGGTTCATTGTCGTCATCCCTTCATAAGTATCCTTCAGCATGATTTGGTTGATTTCTTCATACTGATCCTTGAGGATGTATTCCCGAATCACATCGGTATTAATCAGAATATCATGGAAAGCCGCCCGTTTTCCATCGGTGGTTTTACACAACAACTGAGCGATAATCGCCACCAGAATTTCTGAAATCGACACTTTAATCGATGACTGCTCTTCTGCCGAGAACATATCTAAAATCCGAGTCAGGGTTTTGACCGCATTGTTCGTGTGCAAGGTTCCCGCGACTAGGTGACCGGTTGACGCTGCTTTCATCGCAATACTCACCGTCTCTTTATCCCGAATTTCTCCCACCAAGATCATATCCGGGTCTTGCCGCAGTGCTCCTTTGAGTGCATTCATAAACTGCAATGTATGCCGCCCAACTTCCCGATGTTTGATGAGGGATTTCTTACTTTCATGAACGAATTCCACCGGATCCTCAATCGTGATCATGTGATAGGCGAAATTCTTATTCATGTAGTCAATCATCGCCGCCATTGTGGTAGACTTACCTGAACCCGTTGGCCCCGTCACCAAAATCAATCCTTTGTGATAGTGACAGACTTTTTTAAACACATCGGGCAAGTTGAGTTGCTCCATTGTCAGGATTTTCGCGGCAATCAGTCGCAATACCATCGCTGGACCCGCCAAAGAGTCAAACGCACTGACCCGCACCCGCACAAACCCAAAGTCAAAGGCCCCGTCAAAGTCTAGACGTTCTTGGAACTGCTGGATTTCTTCATTGCTCATACACTCCCGCAACCAACTCATAAATGTATTGAGATCGGTGACGGGATAGCCTGCCTCAGCAATATCACCACGCTTGCGGAAGCGCGGCAGTTCATTCACCCCCACGTGGATGTCCGAAATCCCCTCTTCATTGGCACGCACTACGAGATCCCGCAAGGTGGGATGTCCTGGACTAGGACCGGGACCTTTGGGGGCTGCTGATGCTGCTGGTGCCGCTGCTGGTGCTGCAGGGGGCCGACCCGGTGGCGGCGGTGGCGGCGGTGGCATCGGGGGAGCTCCAGGAGCACGTGCCGCAGGAGGCCGACCCGGTGGCGGCGGTGGCGGGGGTGGCATCGGTGGGCGCTGAGATTGTGTCATGACTCTATCTCTTTAACGAACAGGGATTAAATTCTAGGGAGTTGGTTTAGTCTATGGTATGGGGGAATCCAGGTGATTAAGCAAGTCTAGCAATCAACGAGTGGATGTATTCTAAGATAGATCTAACTCACCCCTATCTTTGTCAGAGTTTTCCCAAAACTTGACATCTTTTAACAGAATGGGTTAGCTCCGCCTGTTGTTCACCTGCTGATAAAGCGCCCAATGCTAAACGCTCCCCTGAAAATTTTGATTGCCCTGGGAACTCGTCCTGAAGCGATTAAACTGGCCCCGGTGATCCAGGCATTCCGGCGATCGCCCGATTTCACGACCCAAGTTATTTTAACCGGCCAGCATCGTGAGATGGTGGAGCAAGTCATGCATCTGTTCGACTTGCAAGCCGATCGCGACCTGGGGATCATGAAACCTCAGCAAACTCTCACGGATATCACCTGTGGTAGTTTACAGGGACTTGAAGGGTTTTTACAAGAGACAACCCCGAATTTGCTGATCGTCCAAGGGGATACCACCACCGCTTTTGCTGGCGCTTTAGCTGCGTTTTATCAAAAAATTGCGATCGGTCACGTCGAAGCCGGTTTAAGGACCGATGAGCTCTTCAATCCCTATCC
>NZ_JAFLQW010000219.1 GCF_017313335.1 Phormidium pseudopriestleyi FRX01
AATGACCAATGACCAATGACCAATGACCAATGACCAATCCCTCTTATTTCCCAGTCGCCTTATCCACTTCAGTTAGGGTCAAATCCACTCGCGCTTGCACGGGGGTTCCATCGGCTAAAAAGCGGGTTAATCTATAGCTGAGTCGGGTGACGAAACAGCGCATATACTGCTGTTGTCCCCAGGCAAAAATATAGGTGGGAGGACGTTTTTTGGCGGCAGTTCCTTTGGTGGCAAAACTGACGGCTTGTTTGAGAAGATTGATAGAGGGGAGGACACTCTTGCCACTTTCGTAGGTGTCAAAGATGATGTTACTAATGGTGAGGGTGCAGGGTTCGGCATGGGCAAAGCTAACTTTGGATAATCCGGAACTGGTTCTTGCGCCTCGACTGGGATTGACGCTAACGGATTGATCGAATACCAGTTCGGTGGGGTTGAACATGAATTCGATGGTGTCGCTTTCTTGGGAAATTAGTTTCGCTTTTTCGAGTTTACCGGATGCAACGTTGTTACCAGCCATGACGGTTTTTCCTCATTATTAATACTGCATTTACCAGGGCGATCGCCGAGAATACCGACCCCCATTCCGTTCGCGATCAATGGTTAGGCGCTGTTTAATCAAATCGTAAACTTTTCGGGCTAAAATCTCTAGGTTTTCAGGTTCCGGTGTTGCTCCATATCCCGGGGCGGTAATGGTTACTTCTCGACTTCTGGGATCGGGATAGTCGGGGGGATTTTGGACGGGGACGGGGGACCGATCGCCCTTGGGTTCTGGAGGGGTCTCTCGTTGTACTCCCCAGGGGGTTAACACAAATTCCCTGTCGGTATCGATTTGGGCGGTTTGGGTGAGTAAGTCTTCGAGATTCGTCCAAGCGGTTGGCATGGATGAGGTGGTAGAAGCTATGCCCAGATCCAGGGGAGGACTCGCGAAGGGGGTTAAGGCGGACAGTTCAGAAAAATCCCGGGGAATCTCTTCTAGGGAGAGGGTGAGGGGGAGTTGAGGGAAGGGGTTTGCAGACATGGTAACTTGGGTTGGCCGATCGCCGATGGAATTCCACTGTCCCAGGGTTTGCCTTTCTCCGGTGGCGATCGCAATTTCAGTCAGTTCCAAAATCTCTGCTGGGGGTTCCTGCTGAAATTGCTCCAGTTCCTCCACAGGTTTCTCCTCACCGGGTGCGATCGCCGCTTCTAATTCAAAACTTGTTAAAGATTCCCGGGCAATAGAGTTTAAAAATTGAGGTTCAAAGAGTTTTTGTCCCAGGGGTTGATGGGGCAAAAAGGGTTTTTGAATTCCTAGAGGTTTCAACGCAGCAAGGCGACTGCGATCGCCCGGTTCCTCTCCATAATTCTCCATAGCTTCTACCATCATTTAACCCCTAAATAAAGAACCCACCGGCAGCCCTGACAATCTCGTGAAGAATTGCACCGCCACCGAGAGCATTACCACCGCCTCCGGGGTTAGTATCCACTGAAACATTTAACCCTTCATACGCCAAAGATAACTCTTCAATCGCCACAGTTGCCGCATCTGCCCTCAATGCCGGTGCTCTCCAGGCAACGGGAACCGCCCCAATTAGAGTCCAACACTGAATCGTTTCTCCGGCTGGGTTAAATAGTAAAATATTGATATTGCGACGTTGGGGACTACTGGCACTATCCGGGCTGATTTTAGTCAGCATTCGGGATGCCCAGGCCCAAAATGCGGCATCATTGGTTAGTCCTCGTTTGAGGGTGACTTCTGAAAATTGAGTATTTCCCAGGATGATGCGCTGTTGGTTGTTGACTCCCCCTTCAAAATAGGTGTCATAGTTAACCGTAACGCTCAACCCCGAACATTCGCTAAAACAAGCTGAGATGGAGTTGGTTTCCTGCATCTCCACATAAAAGCGATTGGCAGTAATATAATTCAGTCCGTGGGTTTCTGTCTGATTTTGTTTCGTCATAAATAACGACTCCCCTTTGATTTGGTGACGCGCCCGAGGCCCCAAAACTATAGCTTAGTTTAGGTTTGTTGGATTGTTGTGGATACTAGACAAAGGTCGAACTTCACCCTTTTCCCTAGACTGATTTGGATTAGGGCGGAGATTGTCGGTAAATTGGAATGAGTCCCGCGCGATCTAGGAGGGTTTGAACTTCTAGGGTGGTGAGAATTTCGGCAAATTTTTCTCCGACGGAGGGCAGACGATTATCCCGGGGATAAATCACCGCCAAAGGATAGGCTAAGGGATAGTGATTTTGAGAAAATGCAGTCACATTCGGGCTATAACTGCCTTTATTATTACACAAGTCGGTGAGGGGAGAAATCGGTTGGTTATCCAGATTTCTAACTAAGGGAGAAACAGGAGGTTGGTTCCCCTCACTTAAGGCGAGGGGATAAACGGAACATTGTCCAAAGACTTTACTCAAGGTGGCAAATCCAATACTCCCTATATTTCTATCCTCAAAATCTCGGATGACGGTTCGCAGCATTGCGAAGGTAGAAAGTGGGGTAATTGTTGCCGGAATTCTGACTAGCGTATTGGCGGATATTGGGGCTTCGAGGAGGTTGTGAAAGTCGGCGATCGCCCGTTCATCTTTAAGCACTCGCTGTTCAAAGATTCGCAAGGCTTCTTCTTCATTGGGAATATAGAGCTTAACGGGAAGATTAGGACCGCCTAATTCTTGCCAATTTGTAATTTTACCCGTATAAAGTTGCCGTAATTGGTCGAAGGTAATGCTGCCATTTAACCGTTGGGGGAGTCCATTTTCTCGGCGAGAATAGCTGAAAGGAACGAAAATAACAATGCCATCATAAGCAAATTCTCGATAGCCGATTTGAGTGTGAATTAAATTATCGTAGGCTGTGCGAGCATTGGCTAAATTGGTAATAGCAAAGTCAGTTTCTCCCGATAAAACCTTGGCGATCGCCTCAGTTGAAGTGGGTTCAGGTAAATAGCGAAAGGTGTATTTCGGCGGTTCACTGGGGTCTTCGGGTTGGAGGCGTTGTTGCAAGTCTTGCTCTAAAGTTCTACCTGGAGCAATTAAATTCGGTTGCTGAAGTAGATAACTCCAAGTACCATTTACGGATGCCGTATAGGTAAAGTTTCCCAGGGGAATACCGGCTACTTTGTCAATACAACAAACAGGGTCTTTTGCCATAGCTTTTTGCTGCCGAGTCACCATTGCCCACCAAATTAACAAGGCGAGTAATATTAAACCCAGGGTTGCCAATAAAAAGGCTAAAAGTCGGGTGCGTTGACGGCGTTTTTTTTCAACAGTTTCAATGATGACGGCGATCGGTATTCCCTCGGGAATGACGCTGCCATCGCCGATCCACCATTCCCCGGATAATTTCAGTAGGGTTTGCCGCGCCACTTCAGCGGTTTCAAATCTTTGAGTTCCCAGTCCAATTAAGTTTAAAATAAAGTCTTTCAGTAGAGGGTGGACGCCCAAAGGCCAATCCTCTTCTACCCTCGGGTCGAGTTCCTGTTCAGTTTGCGGGTTAAATGTGCGTCCGACTAACAAATAAAAGGCGATATATCCTAACGCTTTTAAATCTTGTCCTGGAAATGAAGAGGTTGAGTCGGATAAAAGAGGTTGACCAAAATTTTCCCAGAGGGCTAAATCGCATAAGTAAACAAAGAATCCTTGGGTATTGGGAACAAAAATAAGGCTATCTAAACTGAGGTTTCCATGAATAATTCCCTGTTTCAGCGCACCGGAGCGCAGACGAAATTTCTGCTCATGGAGAAACTCTAAACTTTGTAATACTTGGTCGAGGACTTGGCGAATTTGGGGGCTAGTAAAGGCCCCGGTTTCTAAGAGGTAACTGGAGAGGGTTGGGAAGGCGTCGATTTGTCCTTTGGTGACGAGATAGCAGCGTTCTTCTCGTAAGGGGGCGACTGCTTCCCAGGGAGAAATCACCCGCTGGTCCTGAATGCGACCATCGGCTAAATTAATCCCACCGACTAACCGAAATAAGTCTTTGCGCTGGCGAATTTCTTCGGAGTTAAAATAGCGTTTTGGCAAGACATATTCTTTGATGATGACGGGTTGGCGATCGCTGAGTTGGATCGCTTCATACAGCCGTCCCATTCCCCGATGGCGCAGCAATCTTTCAATTTGGTAAGTTCCGTGATCGCCTCGAATTTTAGTTTCCGGTGCTAAGGGGACCGGAAACCCACATTGTCGGCAATATTTGGCTTGGGGTTTTGCCTCAAGGGTCTGTTGGGCCACTTCGCAGCTTAAGGGATTTCCTCGGGGGCAATCATACTTTAAATACAGGGGTTGAACGGTTTGAAAAAATTCCGGTAATGTGCCTATTTCGATGTCCGGTGCCAGTTGTTGCGACTGTTTCGTGACGTCTTGGTTTTTACGGAATCCTCCCGGCAGCTTGAACTTGAATTCTGACAATTTGGGGGGTTGAATCTTTAAGTTTTGCTGCACGAAGGGAATCACCCATTGAAACCGAGCGGGGACGAATCGGAACAGGCGATTCTTCAGGCCCATTTGCATAGAGGAACCCCGCATGATGATGCGACTGATTTCTCTGCTACCCGCTTCCTGGGCTAATTTTTTGCCAATTTCTTTAGACATAATCTGGCTATTTTTTTAAACTTGTTTTAGAATTTAAGGGAATGTTTCAGTTTACTGACTGATATTGAATGTTTGGAGGAATCTAAAAATGGCTCTACCCGAGGTTGTTCGACTGTTCAGAGATGTTCAAGCCGATCCTTCCCTTAAAGAAAAATATAATTCCGCTCCGAGTTTAGATAAATTAGTCGCAATGGCTCGTCAAGATGGATATAATTTTACAACCGAGGAATGGATGGAAGCGACCCAGTTTAAGGTAGAAGAATTAGAGTCGAAATTATCAGAAATTCCGGGAATTTAACCCTTGCAAACAGGCACGGCAATGCCGTGCCTTGGTTTAGACGGGTTTGCCATCAACTTTGACCTGACCTTGGTCACATTCGAGATAAAGGTCGGAACCTAGGGGGGCAAAAGTAATCCCAAATTTGGCAAAATCAAATTCGGCAGCTTTGGCACTGGCAATCAGGGAACTTCGCAAGGTATTTAAGGCGGTTGTATATTGCGTAACTTCTTCCCCGGTTTGACCTTCTAATTTGCGCCGATTGCGGTCAGAAATTAGCCGGTTGACTTCCATTTGAATCTGTTGAAGATGACCGTCTAATCCCCCAGGGGTGAGGAACAAATCTGCGACTCGTTCCCGTTTGAGGGTTTCTAACCAGCGTGTGGGTTCGATGTAGGGGTCACTGATACTATGGCGATCGCCTCCTTGCGCCTGTTTATCTTTGCCCTTTCGCTGAATGGTTGTAGCCGGTGCCGCATTGACGGTTAATTCCTCCTCCACAGTGGCAGTTGCCTCGGGGTGGAGTTCTTCCTCTTCCTGGAGTTGCAGGGTCTTTGGAGTGGTTGTTGCCTCGGAATCGGGCTGGATCAACTCTGCCTCTGATTCGCGGCGATCGCCACCCTGACGCTGAATCGTTGGCTGGACCCCCGGGGTTTCCGATTCCTCCGGTGGAAAGATATCAATATTGGCAAAGTTGAAACCTTGGCGTTTTTTCCCCTCGGAGTCGGCTTGGACCCCCGGGACCTGTTCCGGGGATGCTTCCGTGGGTGAGGGGAAAGGACGCGACTCAAATTGACCCTCTACTGTAGAGGATTGGGGATATTTTTTCTTACTTTTGCGCTGAACTAGGGTTCTGATTTTTTTCATTAAAGACTCCTCCTGGCGCGAGTTCCGCTTTTGCTGCATCAATGGCCGTAAGATGGAATCCACCTATTTTACGGGACTCGGTTGGGGAGTCACATTGGACTTATGGCTAGTTATCGCAATAGTTACCGAGTGACTGGCGGTGGCGGTGGCGGAAGGGGTTCCGGTGTGGGTGTGGGTGCGGGTGTGGGTTCCTGTACGGGTGCGGGTTCTGCTGCGGGTTCTGCTGCGGGTTCTGCTGCGGGACAACCGATTTCCGAGAGAGAACCATCGGGCATGATGGCGCGACAGAGGGAGGCGTCGATGAGGATGGTATTCCTGAGTTTGGCATCGGTTAAGTCGGCGCGTTCTAGGTTGGCACCTTCTAGGTTGGCGGTGGAGAGGTCCGCTTCGGTGAAATCGGAGAGATAGAGATTGGCTTTGGGGAGAGAGGCCCCAACGAGGTTCACGAAGTTGAATTCGGCATGAGGGGCGATCGCCCCATATAAATCCGCATCCCTTAAGTCAGCTTCATGCAAAATTGCACCACTGAGGTTGGTGACGATTAAGGAGGCCCTGGTGAGATTGGCCCCAATCAGGTTGGCGTCGAGCACAGAGGCTCCATTAAGATTGGCCCCGCTGAGATTGGCCCCACTGAGATTGGCTCCGTTGAGGTTGGCCCCGCTGAGGTTGACGCCGTTGAGGTTGGCCCCGCTGAGGTTGATGCCGCTCAGTTCGCAGTTGCGACAGTCTCGGGTATTGAAGAGTTGTTGCAGGTGCAGGGGGTTCTCAGCACCCAGGGGAATTGCGCTCGTTAGCAGTACGGCGATCGGCAGTAGGATTTGTTTCATGAATGCCTCAAGCTTGGCTATTCTATTATCATTGTCTCCCCCGGGTTTTCCAATTGGCTATTAGACGGAAGTGGAATGCGATCGGCTTCCTGCTAGAAAGGGAGCAAGATGCTCCCACTCCTGCTAGAAAGGGAGCAAGATGCTCCCACTCCTGTTGAGCAAGGGTAATACAATTTAAGGAGTGCGAGCATCTTGCTCGCTACTGCTGCTAGAAAGGGAGCATCGAGCTTTGTGATTCTTTTTGAAAAACTGATTGAGACTCGCTCTATATAATGTTCACGGGCAATTATTATCTCCATGCGATATTCACTTTTAAGTCGGTTTCAGGGAACCCTACTCGGTGCTAATATAGGCTATGGGATAGGAAGCGGGATGATTTCCTTGAGTGGACCTGGGCTTGAGGTGCGCCCGAGGCCAGGGGAAGATAAATACCTGGTGGCGAGTGGTTCAAGTTTAATTCAAAATGGCGGATTTGACTCCTCAAGCTGGTGCGAAGCAGTCGCTTCGGTGTCTCAACAGTCCGAGGGAATTGAATCTACGGCAATCTTAGGGACCGATCGCCTGATGGCTGTGGTTCCAGTTCTCCTGTTCTATCACGAACAATTAGAATTTTTGAGAACGAATATATACCAGATTAGTGAGCTTTTGTCAATCCCCTTGGCGGAAAGAGATGGACTATTGGCCTTGGGGTATGCGATCGCCGCCAGTTTGACAGAACGCCTGAACCGGCACAGTTTGATTGGAGAAACCATAGCCTATCTCCAAGAAAGCCCATCCCCTCTGATTCCCCAACTGGCAACCGTCGAAACCCTCCTCGCCCAAGGTGCCAGTTTAGAACGAGTTCGAGAACAATTGACCCAGACTGAGGGGACCGCCAGCCTCCCCTTTGCCCTAGGATTTTACTGCCTTCTGAGTACCCTAGAAGACTTCCGATTATCCATCAGTCGTGCCACGCGCACTCTGAGTCAATCCGCTGTGACCACCGTAATCACAGGAATTTTATCCGGGGTTTATAATAGCATTCCGGGCATCCCTTGGACCTGGCAACTAGGGCCATTGCCAACGGAGCAAATCTTCCACCTAGGCGATCGCCTTCTTGCCACTTGGTCTGGGGTCTATGATGCTCACCATCAACCGGAAGAAGCAATTCATTTTCGCGCTGTCGCCGCACCGAATGTCATTCGTCCCTGGCAACTCTAAGACCCCAGTTCCCTAGCGGGAAGACCCAAAAAATCAGATTTTTTTACAAAATCTCCACTTATTCGCAACTTTCAAAAGAGCCAAAAACCCAGGATTGGGTCCGCTTGATCTCATCCGGAACGGATGCCCTCAGCAAAGGATGCGGGTTTAACCCCCCTCATCTGCATTGACCGAACCGATCCCCGGCTGTGGGGGTGAAGATTTAGGCTGAGGAAGAGTGCCTCTATAATAGTGCATAACGCCTTGGCTTCTACTCCTAGCAATCGTCTATTTTAGAACAGGCACGAGAGATCCATGAGATCAATTCAGATGCTGACTCGGCAACTCGAACAATGGGGAAGAGATTGCGCCAACATTTACTCGCGCAATCTTTCCGACCGCAATCGGCTGAAGAGGGGCACCCTCCCTCAAGGGTCCCCTCCGTCTTTGCCCCACGAGTTACCCTCCCCACCCCGTCAAGGTTCGACCGAACCGACGGGTTGGACAAAGGGACTCCAATCTCGAATGAATAGCACAGTCCATTCCCCTGTAGCGGTTCTGCTGGCGGTGACTTGCCTCACCGCAACCATCGGACAGCGCTTTTACAATCAGCCGCAACTGGATGTAGGCACCATTGCCCCACAAACCTTTATCGCCCCTGAAGATACTAGGGTAGAGGACACGAAAACCACCGAAGACAATCGCAGGGCGGCCCGAATTGGGTCCAGTCCGGTTTTAATGATCGATCGCCCCGTCTCTCAGCAGATTGAGAAAGTCCTGCAACGAGTGTTGGACGAAGGAACCCAATTGCGCCAAGTCGGGGGGGAATTTCCCTTTGTGGATACTGCCATCTTGTCTACTTCCACTCAGCTTTATCTAAGACAGGCGCAAGAGTGGGAATATAACGCGGTAGTGAGGGCGGCGGGAGAAGATGAGCCAATGGTGGAGATTCCCGCCAATTCAATTGAGGAACCCAATAACTCATCTCGGACAGCTTGGGAGGTAGAACGGGGGCTGTTAACAGACTCCGGACAGCAAGCGGTGATGGAACTGCAAGCTTACCGCAAACGCGGGGGGTCTGTGGCGTTTTCGACATTGATTGAGCAAATTTCCCAGGCGCGTCAAACCTATCGTTTAGCGGTGGCGGCGATCGCAGATACGACCAGTGTCGCCTCAACCCATATTTACGGTGTTAATTTGTTTGAGTTCTCCGATGAAGAGTGGATTCAAACTCAATTGGGTCTCCACAATGCGTTACAGCGGATGTTGTCCCAAGGGATTCCACCGGGACTGCCGAAAAATATTCTGCAAATGGCGGTGATGATCCAGTTAGAAGACCAGGTCCCACAGGGGGCAGCGGAACTCTCTCAGAATTTGTTGTTAGAGGTCCTTCAGCCTAATTTAACCAAAGATTTAGAACGGACCCGAGTTCGCGCTGAACAAGCGGCCCTGGAAGTCAATCCGGTTTTTGTGACGGTTGAAGCAGGGGAGATGATTATTGAACAGGGAGAGACCATTTCTCAGTCACAATTCGTGCTGCTTGATCGCTTCGATCTGAGTCTGCGTGAAATTAATTGGGTGGGACTGCTGGGGTTTGGCGGAATGGTGACGATCGCCGTGGGAATTTTTTGGCTGGCGGAACGGCGAGTCCATCCGAAGCTACGACGACGCGATCGCACTCTGGTGTTACTCCTCTGTTTGACGGCACCGATGCTAATTTCCCTGGGAATCCCTTACACCACGTTACCGGCGATCGGGTTATTACTCGGCAGTTTCTACGGGTCCATTCTCTCGGGGACCGTTGTCGGACTCCTGAGTGTACTCTTACCCCTGGGTATTGAAATCGAGTGGGCTTATTTGCTGGCAAATGCAGCGGCGGGTTTAGTCAGTGGCATCCTAGCCGGACGAATGCGATCGCGAGAAGAACTGGCAATGGTTGGGGGTCTGGCGGGTTTAACCCAAGGTGGCGTTTACCTGATTGGGACCCTGATTCCTAGTGCCACTGCCGGGACCATCTGGTACACAATTCTCGGGGCCGCAGGGATTCAGGCGATCGCTGGGATCTCCTGGAGTATTGTCGCCCTCGGCTTGAGTCCCTATCTCGAACAGCTATTTGACCTAGTAACTCCCATCCGGCTGGCAGAACTGGCTAACCCCAATCGCCCCCTCTTAAAACGTTTAGCTTCCGAAGCGCCGGGGACCTTCCAACATACCCTCTTTGTCGCCACCCTCGCCGAAGCTGCCGCGAAGGAACTCGGCTGTAATGTGGAATTGATTCGCACAGGTACGCTGTATCATGACATCGGGAAAATGCACGACCCCCAAGGGTTTATCGAAAACCAAATGGGGGGAACAAACAAACATGATGAAATTGATGACCCCTGGGAAAGTGCGGCAATTATTAAAAAGCACGTCACCGCAGGGCTAGTGATGGCGCGGAAATTCCGTTTACCGAAAGCAATTCAAGCCTTTATTCCCGAACATCAAGGCACAATGTTGATTGCTTATTTTTATCATCAAGCGAAACAACGTGCTCAACAAGAGGGGCGAGAAGTCCGGGATGAAGATTTCCGCTATGATGGTCCGATTCCCCAATCTCGGGAAACGGCGATCGTCATGTTAGCCGACTCTTGTGAGGCAGCTTTACGCAGTCTCAAGGATGTCACCCCAGAGGAAGCCCTGAATATGGTCAATAAAATTCTCAAAGCCCGGTGGCAAGACAATCAACTGGGTGAGTCCGGTCTGAAACGGGAAGAAATGCCCAAAATTGCCGAAATCTTTGTGAGAGTTTGGCAACAGTTCAATCACAAACGGATTGCCTATCCCAAAGCGGCGCTTTCTCTCCAGTCGAAGTAAGGGGAGGGGGAAATCAACCCCCTGCCTATACTTAACCTTTGACTCCGGTCCCGGCATCCGTGGGGACAATGTATTGCTGCAAGAGGAGAAATAACAGTAACACCGGGGCGACTGCGATCGTTGACCCCGCAGCAATCAACCGCCAATCTAAGGAAAATGTCCCTTCTAATCGCGCCACACCCAGAGGCAATGTATAAAATTCCGGGCGGTCAATCACCAGTAACGGCCACAGAAAATCACTCCATGACCCGATAAACACAAACAGCGCTAACGTCACTAGCGCCGGCCTCACCGCAGGAATCATCACATTCCACCAAATTCCTAATTCTGAACAGCCATCGATTCGTCCTGCTTCTTCTAACTCTTTTGGCACGCCTTGAAAGGCTTGGCGCAATAAAAAAATGCCAAAGGCTGAGGCGAGAGAGGGGAAGATAATTCCTAAATAAGTGTTTTTTAATCCCAATTGTACGGTTAAAATATACAAAGGAATCATCACAATTTGAAAGGGAATCATAATCGTAGAGACTATCCCCGAAAAAATCAGATTCCTGCCGGGAAATTCTAATCGGGCCAGGGGATAAGCCGCTAAGGCACAAAATATCACATTAAAGCTCACCGTTAGGACCGCAACCAGGGTGCTATTAAAGAGATATTGTCCGAAGGGACTCGTTTGCCAGACCCGAACAAAGTTCTGGAAGGTGGGTTTGGCTGGCAGGAATTGCGGAGGAACTTGAAAGATGTTTTCACTCGGGGATTTGAAGGCGGTACTAATCAGCCAAAGTAAGGGGAGGAGGGTAAGGAAGGCGATCGCACTCAACAGTGCATAAATGGCCAACCGTTTCCATCGGGATTGGGTTTGAGGCGAAACAGACAGCTTGAGGGAATCTTTCATAGAGGTTAGCCTTGAAAGTTGAGAATAAAGATAATTCAAGTGAGTTGAATGGGAACAAGAATAGCGTAGCATAACCTCCCTGTTTTTAGGCTAAAATCGTTTAAATAATTTGATTCCGAATCCAAAAAATTGACCGGATTAAGCCGAAAAAAGACTTGATAAATCCCCCAATTAAAGGTAAAATTGGAGGGAGTAGTTGAAATCAAGGTGGCATCTGCTCACCTCATAAAATCAAAAATAAATCAATCATTTCCAGATTCTCAAGATAAAGGAGGCTGCTAAAATGACTAGCAAAATTGATGAAACAAAAATTGCCAATATTATTAAAAAAATGGCTCAATACCATTAAGGAAATTCAGGGAGACAGTGGGAGAAACAGCGATCAAGTTACCCGACTGACCAGTATCAAAAGTTTGTGTAAAGACCGTCAACCCTCACAACACTTCGCCCTCCATATCGCCAAACGGGTCTGGGAATCAATGGAGAGTAACCCGGATAATCGCTTTGATGAGACCGAATGGCAGGCTCACAAAGCCATTGTAACTCAGGCGATCGCCCAAATGGAAGCGGAGATCGAGTAAGGGACTCCTCAATTTACCCATGGACATTTTGGACGTTATCTGGCATAATCTGAATCAGCTTTCTAAACAGGAAAGGCGATCGCTCTAGGTCAAGTGGACTCAGGGCATGGCTCTCTCCAAATTTTATCTTGCCCTTTACCGGAGTCAAGCGCCCCGGTTATTACCTTTATAAAATTTTCAGATTTAGCGTTTTAATTTTATTCATAGATTAGAGATTAAGTTATCCCCATGATCACAGAGGAGAGCGTGATGCTCCAGCCCAAAAATACAACCGTAGATCATCAGCAACTTTCTAACTTCATTTGGCAAATTGTCGATCTGTTGCGGGGACCCTATCGACCGCCACAATATGAGCGAGTCATGTTACCGATGACGGTTTTGCGTCGTTTTGACTGCGTACTTGCACCCACCAAACAGGATGTTTTAGATAAATATCAGCAATGTAAGGATCGATTCAAAGATGAGGCCCTTGACTCCATGCTCAATAAAGCAGCAGGGCAACGCTTTCACAATCGTTCTGAATTTACCTTTGAAAAGCTGAAGGGCGATCCCAATAACATTGATAAACATTTGGTGAGCTATATCAATAGTTTTTCAAAAAACATCCGGGAGATTTTTGAACGCTTCGAGTTCACCGCAGAAATTGAAAAGATGAATGAGGCGAATATTCTTTATTTAGTCGTCTCCAAGTTTTGTGATGTTAATTTACACCCTAACCAAGTGGATAACATTGCAATGGGGTCGATTTTTGAAGATTTAATCCGCCGTTTCAATGAACTCGCTAATGAAACCGCAGGAGATCACTTTACCCCCCGAGAAGTCATCCGCTTAATGGTTGATATTTTATTCGACCCCGATGATGATATTTTAAGCAAACCTGGTGTTATTCGTACATTGCTCGACCCGGCTTGTGGTACGGGGGGGATGTTATCGGAAGCCCAAAACTATCTACGAGAAAATAACAAAGAAGCACAACTGTGGGTTTTTGGGCAGGATTTTAATCCCCGGGCCTATGCGATCGCCGCTTCTGATTTATTGATAAAAGAAAAAGACAAAGAAAAAAGTTTGATTCAGTTTGGAGACTCCCTAACTGATGATCAATACTCCGGCCAAACCTTTGATTATTTTTTGGCAAATCCTCCCTTTGGTGTGGATTGGAAGAAACAGCAAAAGGACGTAAAACGAGAACAGGAAAAGTTTGGTTTTGCCGGACGATTTGGGGCCGGTTTGCCCAGGGTTAATGACGGTTCCCTGTTGTTTTTACAGCATCAGATTAGCAAGTTTGAACCCTATCAACCAGACAGCGATAAAAAGGGTTCTCGTCTGGCGATCGTCTTTAATGGTTCTCCTTTATTTACAGGGGGTGCGGGAAGCGGTGAAAGTGAAATCCGCAAGTGGATTATTGAAAGCGATTGGTTAGAAGCTATCATCGCCTTACCCGAACAGATGTTTTATAACACGGGTATTGGAACTTATATTTGGATTGTCACCAACCGAAAGCAGAAACACCGTCAAGGCAAAATTCAACTGATTGATGCACGTCACCGCTGGCAACCGATGCGACGGAGTTTAGGGGATAAATGCCGTTATATGGGTGAGGAAGATATCGCCATTGTGGTGCAGGAATATGGGAATTTTGTAGAGACAGAAACCAGCAAAATTTTTGAAAATGAGGATTTCGGTTATAACCGCGTTCCCATTGAACGACCCCTGCGTTTACTGTATCAAATGGATATAGACCGGAAACTTCGTTTTCTCGATGGTGTTCCCCATTTATTAGATGATGTTCAGGCGATCGACAAACAATTAGGGCGCGAACCTCGTCCGGATTGGAATGAGTTTGATCGCTTAATGAACGATTTATTAAAACAGCGGAATAGTCCTTGGAAAAAAGCGGAACAGAAGCTATTTCGAGATGTGTTTACGGAACGAGAACCGGAGGCAGAACCAGTTATTTTAAAAGAACGGAAGGCTAAGGATGAACCGAATGCTCGTGTTTGGGGTTGGTTCCCAGTGCCGGGTAAAAAAATAGAACGGATGTATGAGGCAGACTCAAAGCTGCGGGATTTTGAAAATGTTAATTTACAAGATGAAGTGACCCGTTATTTCCGGGAGGAAGTTGAACCTCATGTTTCGGATGCTTGGGCCGATGGCGATAAGATTAGAAGTGCTTTTGAAATTAATTTCAATCGCTATTTTTACCAGTACATACCACCTCGTCCATTGGCGGAAATTGATGCCGACATTAAACAGATGGAAGAGGAAATTATTAGGTTATTAAGGGAGGTGACAGCATGACTTGGCCACAAGTAAAACTCAAATATGTGGCTCGTTCTGCTGATGGGGATGCCCTTTCTCAAAATCCAGAGCAAGAGGGAACAACTACCTCTGCTCACGTCCGATGGTTATTTTATGTATTGCAATCACTTAAGTTAGAGCAAGGGACAGACAAAGCAGCAGTTCCCAGAGTTAGGAGAGATGATGCTGATAACCAGAAAGTTTTTATTCCTCCAAGGTCTGAACAACAAGCGATCGCCCGTTATCTGGATAAAGAAACGGCTAAAATCGACCAACTTATTCAAGCTCACAAACGATTATTGGAATTATTAGCCGAAAAACATCATGCTCTCATCACCCATGCGGTCACACGTGGATTAAATCCTGATGTTCCAATGCGGGATTCGGGGGTTTATTGGATAGGAAAAATCCCGAAAACTTGGCAAGTTTTAAAATTAAAACGGTGCATTGTCAGTCTTGACCAAGGCTGGAGTCCAAAATCCGATGAACCAGAACCAGAAGAGCAAAAATGGGCCGTTTTAAAACTGAATGCTGTTCAGGGAGGACAGTTTGATGATTCACAAGCGAAAGCAATACCTATCTCTCAAGACATTCCCAAACACTTGGAAATTCATTCCGGTGATTTTTTGATAACCCGAGCTAATACCAGGCAATTAGTCGGAGATGTTTGTTATGTCCAGAACACGAGACCTCATCTGATTCTCAGTGACTTGATTTATCGGTTAAAGTTAGATGAATCCAAGCTCAATGGTCAATTTCTGAGTTTCTTTTTACAAAGTCAGAGGGGTCGATTACAAATTGAAGCCGATGCTAGAGGACCGAATACCTCTAAACTGAAAATTTCTCAAGGTCATATTCGGGATTGGCTATTGCTCGTCCCTCCACGGGAGGAGCAGAACTGGATTGTTGATTACATTGACACTCAAATTTGTAACATTAATGCTTTAAAAGCCGCAACCCAACAGACCCTTGAATTATTAAATGAACGTCGCCGTTCTCTCATCACAGCAGTAGTCAACGGACAAATTCAAGTCCAGGAGTAACCATGCAAATTAACACCCTTACACTGACTAATTTTCGGGGCTTTGAACAGGCGGAATTTCAATTTCAGCCTGGAATCAACCTAATTGTTGGCATCAACGGAGTAGGTAAATCTACGGTGCTGGATGCTTTATGTATAGCGCTCTCCCGGGTACTACCTGAATTTACCGTTTGTGAAGAAAAACACCTTAAATTCACTGCTAATGATATTAGGATTGGACATGATAAATTGGCAGTTAAAATAAATTTTTATGTCTCAGAAATTCCTTTTCAATGTAATGTTGTGAGCAATATAAAAAGTAATGCATTTGAACTAAAACCTAATAGTTACCAGATTTTAGACCCTATAAAAATGTCTCAAAACCAACCCATTGTAGTTTATTTTGCGACTCGACGCTCAATTCTTACGGAAGGCAAAACCATAAACCCAAATCGCACTTCTGGCACTCAATCGGCGGCGTTTGCTGACGCACTCATTCCCAGAATGCTGCGTCTTCGGGAGTTTACAGATTGGTGGTTAGTCCAAGAGGAACTTTTGCGCGAAAACCATCCATTAGCACAACGTCGTCTTAATGCTTTAAATAATGCCGTCACGGGCTTTTTAGATTGGTGTAATGATGTGCGTGTTGTTCGTCTATCTGAGAAATCACAAAAAACCACGTTGCAACTGGACAAAAATGGAGTCACTTTAAATATTAATCAGCTTTCAGACGGCGAACGGGGTATTTTAGCATTGATACTCGACCTAGTGCAACGGCTTTTACAGGCAAATCCCGATCTCACAGATCCGTTACAGGATGGAAAAGCCCTCGTGCTAATTGATGAATTAGATTTACATTTACATCCACGTTGGCAACGGATCGTTGTCCACAAACTGACAAATATTTTTCCAAACTGCCAATTTATTGCCACCACTCATTCACCGCAAATCATAGGAGAAGTCGCTCCAGAAAATGTGATTATTCTAGAACCGGATGAACCGCCCTATATTCCTGACCAATCCTTGGGTATGGATAGTAATTGGATTTTACGCTTTCTGATGGAAACTCCTGAGCGTGATATTAACACGCAAACAACTCTAGAGAAGATTGAATCATTGATTGACCAGAGGAATTTTCCAGAAGCGACTGAACAAATCAACAGTCTCCGTGAATTAGGAGACTTTCCTGAATTAGTACGCCTGCAAACTCGCATTGATCGGATCAGCCTATTAGGGAAATAAATGATGAAGTACATTGAAAAAGCACAAGAACCTGAAACATTACGGTCCTGGTTTGACAACCAATATGGAAAGCGCCTGGGTTGCGACTACTATGATGACTTTCATGGTGACATTAAAAGAGAGGTAAAAGATTCTTTATTAAGAGAACAAGGGTTTATTTGTTGCTATACAGGTATTTTGATTGATGCCAATACTTCCCACGTTGAACATCTCAAGCCTTATTCTATATATCGGGATCAGAAAAATTATGAAGATGTCAATTATTTCAATCTGGTAGCTGCTTATCCCGGGAGCAATTATGATGCTCAAAATGATGAAGTTAATCCAGTTAGAAAAAAACGCAAGAAGAATAGCCATAAGTGCCCTTTTGGAGCGCACGCTAGAGATAATTGGTATGAACCGCACAATTTTGTAACTCCCTTACATCGAGATTGTGAAACAAGATTTAAGTTTTATGATTCTGGGAAAGTCGAAGCAACCAATCATCAAGACAGTGCGGCACAAAAAACGATTGAAAAATTAGTCTTAAATCATCAGCGATTGATAGATTTAAGGAGAATAGCCATTGATGAGGCATTATTCCCTCTCGATATTGAATTAGATGCCTCAGACATCCAGAAAATTGCTAATGGCTTATATTCCCAAAAGGATGCAGAGGGAAAATTTCCTCAATTTTGCTTTGTGATTGAACAAGTTGCCAAACAACATGATTTAGACGTGCTATAGCGCGTCTATGCTTTACTCTATTTTCTCTCCCGTCCCCTCCCACTCATTCCGATGAGATTTGGCGCAATCCGACTTCTGTACAAACTCCCTGCAAGGGTTTATCCCAGGAGGCGATGGGTAAGTCAAGTAAATCGCCAAAGTTGAAGAGAATCCCCACAGTCGGTTTAGACTGCCATTGAGGAAGAGATAACAGGCGATCGTAAAATCCACCGCCATATCCGAGGCGATATCCAGCGCGATCGCATCCCACCGATGGGACTAGAATTAAATCCACTTCATCCCCTGTCAATATCGGTGCATCTGGCAAGGGTTCTAAAATGCCATATTTCCCCGCCTGTAGCGTATCCCCAACACAGTAGCGATGCCAAACTAACTGCTTCTTCATACAACGAGGAAGTCCCCACTGATGAGTTGTTTCCGTAAATAAAGAACTTAAATCCGGTTCTTGGCGAAAACTAATATAAGCTAAAATAGTTCGGGAACCCTGATATAAATCCGAAGATTGTAAATGGCAACAAAGGCGATGACTTTTGTCCTGCCATTCTGCTTTAGAAAGCGCTTTACGCTGTTGAAGTAACTGAATTCTGAGTTGGGCTTTCTCCAGTTGAGGGTCGAGAGACATTCGGAAATTGTCAACCATAAAATTGTTATATAAAATTTAGCTAAGGACAGGTAAATCCCTAGTCCTTAGCCATTTCTAGTCCCATCAATTGCCACCTAAGCCGCGTTTTCCCGATACCAGGCAATCGTTTTTTGCAATCCTTCTTTAAACCCAACCTCTGCCGTAAATCCAAACTCTTTTTTAGCCAGTTCCGTATCTAAACAGCGGCGCGGTTGACCATTGGGTTTGTCTGTATCCCAGACCAATTTGCCCTCAAATCCCATCAATTCGCAAATTAGTTCAATTAAATCCCGAATGGTAATTTCATCGCCAGTTCCCAAGTTAACTGGGTCGGATTTATGATATGATTGGGCTGCCATGACAATCCCTCGGGCTGCATCAGTGGAGTAGAGAAATTCCCGAGACGGGGTACCATCTCCCCAGACGACTAATTCTTGAGCGCCCTGTTCCTGAGCTTCATGAACTTTGCGAATTAAGGCGGGAATGACGTGAGAACTACTAGGGTCAAAGTTATCTTCTGGTCCATATAAGTTAACGGGTAGTAAATAAATGCCGTTAAAATTATATTGTTGTCGATAGGATTGCAGTTGGACTAATAAGGCTTTTTTGGCAATCCCATAAGGTGCATTGGTTTCTTCTGGATAGCCATTCCAGAGGTCATCTTCTTTGAAGGGGACGGGGGTAAATTTGGGATAGGCGCATATTGTACCGACGCAGACAAATTTTTGCACACTAGCTTGATAGGCGGCATGAATCAGTTGTGTCCCCATCATCAAATTGTCATAGAAGAGTTCGGCGGGTTTTTCCTGATTGAGGCCGATTCCGCCGACATGGGCGGCGAGGTGAATGATAATATCTTGTTGTTGGACAACCTGCTGACAAACTTCCATGATTCGCAGGTCGGAATCGCGCGATCGCGGGACGGTAATCTTATCTGAATCCGCCCCATTTTGAGTTAATTGGTCGATGACTTGCCGACCTAAAAATCCGGCCCCTCCGGTGACGAGAATATGTTTGTCTTTTAAGTCTAATGATTCCATTTAGGTTGACCTCTGATACTTAATACTTGAACGGGTTGGCGATCGCACTTTAAGCTTGATTGAAGAAAAGGCCCCCTCCCTACCCCCTTACAACGGTAGGTTTTTTACGCTCATGGTGATTTGCCTTTTTATTAACTGCACTTCCGGTCCCCGGACCTTGCCAAGGTCCGGGGACCGGAGGTTCAGTAAAACACTAGGGAGGGGACTGGATTGAATGGGAAGTAAATTAGTCCACCATTTGACCACTGTCTTGGCGGATGAAAGCGCGATCGATAATCGGTTGTCCTGTAGGAGATTCTACCCCGATCGCCTTGAGGTCAGAATCCACCATTAACGCCACCAATTGTTCAAAGGTAATCGACGGTTCCCATCCTAATTTTTCCTTCGCTTTACTGGCATCACCAATTAATAAATCAACCTCAGCAGGACGGAGATAGCGAGGGTCGAATTCGACGTAATCTTCCCAATTCAGGTTAACGAAATTAAAGGCTAAATCCAAAAATTTCCGAATCGAGTGAGTTTCATTGGTGGCAACGACATAATCATCCGGTTCGTCTTGTTGCAGCATCAACCACATCGCGCGAACATAGTCTTTGGCATACCCCCAGTCCCGTTGGGAATCCAGGTTACCCAGGAAGAGTTTTTTCTGCTTTCCGGCGACGATGCGGGCAACGGCGCGGGTAATTTTGCGGGTGACAAAGGTTTCGCCTCGTCGCGGGGAGTTATGGATCCAACCCTGGCCGACTCCGGCATGGAAAGTGCCAGTGGTGGTTGCTAAATCAAACAACCATCCTTGATAGTTGATAGGTTCAGCAGTGACGACTTGAGCCCGGGGGGTGCCTTGGGGTGGGGTAGCGTTGACGTGAATTTGATAGTAGAGGCAGTCGCCTTGGGGTTCAGTGGCAATCCAGGCGGGTTGTTGTAGGGTGGTAACGGACATCCAGTAGAGTCCAGCGGCGAGTCCGGCAGAGGGAGTTTGGACCGTGAAAGAGTCCCCAGCAAGGGGAGAAACGGCTTTAAATCCGTCTAAAAAGGCCAACCGTTCCCGATCGCCTGCATTGAGAATCCGCTTAGGAATGCGTTTGTCTTGGGATTTGTTGTACAGTTCGGACCGCAAGTAATCACCGTAGGCGCAATTGCCGGATAACTGGAGATGGGATTCGCCCAGGCGATCGCAAGTTCCACCGGAGACTTTTCGCCAAGATGCGGCGAGGCGACTGGTTAAAGTTGGGTCAGGAATTGTCAAGATTACTTGACTTGAGCTGTCAATTTCTGCGGCAGCAACGAACACCCCAAGCAACCATGCTTCGGTTTCGGTGATGTCAATTTGTTCGGGCGATCGCGGCAAATCAATCAACGCCAAGGAATCCCCCACCTTAACCTCACCGGCAGGTTTTTCTACCGCCAATTCTCCCTGTTCCACAAACACCACATGATCCCTAGTGGCATGGTAGACTGCACCCTCTGCCGCAATCCGATGTACCGTCTTATTCGGTTGTTCGGTGGCACCATTCCAAGTGGCCGTCATGCAAGTCACTTGCGCCCATCCGGTGGCATCCCAGACTTCAAACCCGTTGCCATCCCTAATGTCAGTGGTATATCGATTTTGATGGCCTGTTTCAGTGTGATGGGGGACAATTTCCGCAATGGATACCAGGTCAATCAGTCCATCCTGACGGATGAACACGGGGGTGTTATCTATTACGCATTCATGGTTAAACAGAATGCCATTACAGGCAAATAAATCATAAGATTCGCGATAATTGATCGTTTGCCAATGGGCGTAAACTTTGGCGCAGGAATAGGGACTGCGGGGATAAAACGGGGTCGTTTCCTTTTGGGGGACTTCCAGGACCTTGCCAAACATTTCCGAAGAACCCGCTTGATAAAACCGGACTTGGATCCCGGTGCGATGTTGGTAGTCGCGGATTGCTTCTAACAGGCGTAGGGTTCCCATTGCCACAGTATCCACGGTGTACTCTGGGGAGTCAAAGCTGACTCGGACATGGGATTGAGCGCCCAGGTTGTAAATTTCAACGGGTTTGACTTCTTCGAGAATTCGGCGGAGGGTGACCCCATCGGTCAAATCGCCATAATGCAGAAATAATCGGGCTTCTTCGCTATGGGGATCCACATAAAGATGGTCGATCCGGTCGGTATTAAAGGTGGAAGTCCGGCGGATAATCCCGTGGACTTCATAGCCTTTTTCTAGTAGTAATTCGCTTAAGTAAGAACCGTCTTGACCGGTGATGCCGGTGATTAATGCCCGCTTACGTTGCTGCGTCATTTTTTATTTTTCCTCTCAACCTCTAGTTAAGTTTGGGGACTCTCAGCGGCGATCGCCACTTAGAGTCTGTACTGAACCGCACCCTAATAATTCTTTGCCTTGATACCCATCCGGGGAATTTTTCGTTCCGGTGGGGATTTATCAAATCAGTCTTTCACTTTATCGTGAATTGTGGCAGTTAATGTGAAGGAACCCTATAGTTTTGGCGTAGTTTTGGCGAACTTTTTGTAAATCGAGTCGTCCGGTTTCCGTTACCGGATGTTACTGGATTGTACTTCCTCCGGGTATCAACTGTCACGGTTTTCTTGAATTTTCCCCCGGGTTTTGGGGTAGAAATGCAAAAAATTTGCTGAAGCCTTACGTCCTCAGCATAATTCCCGATCGCGATCGGTTTATTAAAGGGGATGAACTGCACCAGCAAGAGCACTGATGCAGTTCGGAGCAACAACGCCCGTTAATACGCCCCATTATTTTTAGGGAACAGCACCACTTTAAGGGTTTTCAAGACAATCCATAGGTCCATCCACAAATTTTTAAAATTGACATAATAAACGTCAATTTGGATGCGTTTGGGATAGGGAATGTCATTTCGACCGGAGACCTGCCACAATCCGGTAATGCCGGGTTTAATGGTTAGGACCTTATCGATATATCGGCCATATTTTGGTAATTCTTCAACCACCAAAGGTCGAGGACCGACCACACTCATTTCACCTTTCAAAACATTCCAAAATTGGGGAAATTCATCCAGGCTAGTGATTCTTAGAAAATGACCGATCCAAGTAATTCTGGGGTCTTGCTTGAGTTTGAAATTATCCTCAAATTCTTGACGCAAATGAGGGGAAGTTTCCATGATATCCAGCAAAACTTCGTCAGCATTGAGTACCATTGTCCTGAATTTAATACATCCGAATTTTTGACGGTTCTTGCCAACGCGCTCCTGCACATAAAAAATTGGGCCGGGGGAGCTAATGTAAATCAGCAGACCCAAAATCGCGTAAACCGGGGAAAACACGATTAGAACGCACAGGGAAAACACAACGTCGAACAGCCGCTTGGAAAATTCTCCGTTGATCCCACTCAGGACGAAAGGCCAAAAAGTCCGTCTGGCAACCGCCCGAATCACTTTGCCGGAGATGAGTTGGCTATCGGCAGTCATCTTACTCCTTTAATTCACACCACACACAGTCCTGATTGTAAAGCCTTCAGACGTTTTGCACCGCGTCTGGAGAGTTTAGGTTACAGACATCCAGACAAAATCGGCTCTTTCAAAGTGCCTATCCTGGTGAGTCTGCGCGATTCATCCCAATTTACTTTCTGTCAGGAGAGTTGATTACACCTTCATCGCCTCAATCCTTTGAAATTGCCGATGATTGTTACAGGGGATGGAACCCAGGAAAAGCAGATTGTGTGGCTGATTTGGTGGTGCGATCGCCCAACTTAAGGGTCCCAGCAAGTCTTGTTTACCCATATACCATAAAACCGAATTTTTATCAAGCTCTCGTCTGAAATTCGCGATAACATTCATCGATAAAATGGCGGTAACGCTCCTGAAACACCTCCGGAGCAAATTTGGCAGCTTGCTCCCGCGCCGACTGGGGATTAAACTGCGATCGCCACCCTTCAAAGCTCTCCACCGCCTCCATTAATGACCCTGGCGTTTGCTCCCCAAAAAATAATCCAGTCCCCTTAGAGGGATGATTTCGGATATCCAGGACCGTTTCTAACGCCCCGCCTGCACCATAAGCGAGCACCGGAGTCCCACAAGCTTGAGCCTCCACCAACGCAATCCCAAAATCCTCACAGGCGGCATAAACAAACGCCTTCGCTCGTGCCATATAATCCTCCACCACCGCATCGGTTTGTTCCCCTAGCACCTCCACATTTGACCCGGCGATCGCCCGAATTTCCGCCAACTCCGGACCCTTCCCAATCACCACCAACCGTTTCCCCAACTGATTAAATCCGCGCACAATGGTCCCCACCTTCTTGTAAGGCACCAACCGCGCCACAGTTAAATAAAAATCATCCTTCTGGGGCTCAAACCGAAAACGCTCCACATTCACCGGCGGATAAATCACCTGAGCTTCCCGCCGATAACAGCGCCAAATCCGCCGCGCCGTATGGTGGGAATTAGCAATAAAATAATCCACCCGATTCGCCGAAATCACATCCCACTGTCGCAATCGATGCAGCAAATACCGCGTCAAAATTCCCGCCAATCCTCGCCCCGCCCGACTGTTATGAAGATAATCAAACGTTAAATCCCAGGCATAGCGCATCGGCGTATGGCAGTAACAGACGTGCATCTGATGCGGTGCCGTCAGTACCCCTTTCGCCACCGCATGAGAGGAGGATAAAATTACCGGATACTCGCGCAAATCTAACTGTTCAATCGCCAGAGGTAACAAAGGCAAATATTTTTGCACCCCCCTTTTCGCCCAAGGAAACTGTTGCAAAAATGTCGAACCAATCTGCCGTTTAAATAAATAACTCTCAGGATTTGTAGATTCAAAATCAATCAACGCATACAAATCAGCATCCACTGCCTTGAGAATTTCTTTAACCACCAGTTCTGAACCTCCAGTTGCATAAGGCGTCAGCCATTCATGCACCAGAGCATAATTTTTTACCATCAAATACGCCGTCTCTACAAACTCTTTTCTCGTTCCCAGGCGGAGCCTGGGAATGCCAAATCAGAGGCTCTGCCTCCTAACTTGCTCTCGTTCCTAGGCGGAGCCTGGGAATGCCAAATTGGAGGCTCTGCCTCCTTATATTTACGGTTTAGGAACCACGAAGTTGCTATAACTCAACTCCGTAATCGCCGTCCATTGGTACATTTCCTCGCGAAATGTATTCCATTGTTCATAAATTCCGCGAAAAGTTGCATCTTTACTCGCACTTTCTGCATACAAGTCAAAGGTAACTTTCTTCGCCGCGTCGATAATTTCTTGACTGTAGGGAAGTAACTGAGTCCCCCCCGCTTTTAAGGTCACTAGGGCTTCGCGATTGAGCACTTCATACTGGGCCAACATATTCAAATTTGCCTCATAAGCCGCAGTTTTGAAGATTTCTTGATAATCCTGGGGCAGTTGGTTCCACTGGGACAGGTTCACCAACACATCCAACGTCGGTCCCGGTTCCCACCAGCCGGGATAATAGTAAAATTGCGCTGCTTTATTTAATCCCAACTTGAGGTCATCGTAGGGGCCAACCCATTCTGCTGCATCGATCGCCCCCCGTTCTAAGGCGAGAAAAATCTCCCCTCCGGGTAACACCTGGACGTTGACCCCCAGTTTTTCCATCACCTGACCCCCCAATCCCGGAATCCGCATTTTCAAACCATTCAGGTCCCGAACGCTGTTGATTTGACGCTTAAACCAGCCCCCCATCTGCACGCCAGTATTGCCTGCCGGAAAATTAATAATATTGAAATCGCTATACAGTCTCTGCATGGCCTCTAATCCCCCGCCATGATACAGCCACGCATTTTGCTGCTGGGCATTTAATCCGAAGGGAACCGAGGTGGCAAAGGCGAGGGCTGGATTTTTGCCAATGTAATAATAGCCGGCAGTATGTCCGCATTGGACGGTTCCACTTTGCACAGCATCGAGCACCTGCAATCCCGGGACCAGTTCTCCCGCAGGATAGGGGCGAATCTCGAAGCGGTTATCGGTCATCTGTGCCACCCGTTTGGCAATGGTTTGAGCGCCCCCATAGATGGTATCCAGGGAAGCGGGCCAACTGGTTGCCATATTCCAGCGAATTCTGGGCAAGCTATCCCGAGAAACGGCAGGACCTCTGGCGGCAGGACTACAGGCAGTGGCGGCAGCCGCACTCAGAGCACCGATGGCCCCATGACCGATGAGTTTTCTACGTTTCATAGTGTCTTTTTACCTTGCAGGAGGGTTGAGGGTTTTGCGGTGGCAAACACCGGATGATCGGCGTCCGAAAGTTGGTCCGGGATAATGATTTTATCACTCATTTAAACTCTAAACTCTAAACTCCTGATGCTCTGGTTTTTTTTAGCACTTTCAACGGCTTTTTTTTCTTCGCTCAAAGATGTTTTAGGGAAAAGAACCCTAAAAAATATCGATGTCCCGATTGTGGCTTGGTCTTGGTCCTTTTTTACGGCGTTGGTATTACTGCCAATGCAAGTTGTGGGAGGAATTCCGGATTTGGGCAGTCAATTTTGGGTGGCCCTGGCGGTGGGCAGTGTCCTGAATGCGATCGCCTTTTTGTTATATATCCAGGCGATTAGTACATCCGATTTATCCCTCTGTTTACCCCTGATTGCCTTTTCTCCACTGTTTATGGCCATTACTTCTCCGATTATTGTGGGGGAATGGCTCAGTTGGGCGGATGGGTTGGGGATTGGGTTGATTGTCGGTGGGTCTTATTTGTTAAATCTCCAAGACCGCAAGCGGGGATATTTTGCCCCGTTTCAGGCTCTGGTGAGTGAACCGGGGCCGAAATTAATGTTGTTGGTGGCGTTTCTGTGGAGTATTACGGCGAATGTGGATAAGGTGGGGGTCCAAAATTCTTCGCCGCTATTTTGGAGTTTTGCGGTGTTTTCGGCGATCTCCTTGTGGCAATTTCCCTTATTATTCTCCCACTCTAAAAATCCCGGGGGTCAGATTGTCCAACATTGGCTGCAGTTGAGTCTGATGGGACTCTGTACGGCGATCGCAGTCCTGTTTCAAATGCAGGCCCTGAAATTAACTCTGGTGGTTCAGGTGATAGCTATTAAACGGACTAGCGTTCTATTCGGGGTGTTATGGGGTAAGTTCCTGTTTCACGAGTCCGGAATTCGCGATCGCTTCTGGGGAGCAACGACGATGCTGCTAGGGGTGGTCTTGATGACGCTGTTGTAACCTTTTGGCGCTGAGTCTCCTGGGCAATAGAGGGGAGCAGTTTTTTCGGTCCCTTCTCAACTGGGGGACATTCCCGGGTAAAATAAGAAAAATATCAAGATAGACCCGTAGTGTTATTCTGAGATGCCAAGAGGAGGGTGCTGCACTCAAGCTGTGGTCTCTCGTTCGAGATCGGTTCCGCGAGACTTTCAAGGAATCTGAATAAAATGGGAAAGTAGAGATGGCTGGAGCAACTTTAATCTATGTCAAAACTTAGACTCATGGTAGTGGATGATGAGCGAGACAACCTGGATTTACTGTACAGGACGTTTCGGCGTGATTTTCAAGTACACAGAGCAGATAGCCCTCTCGATGCGATCGCCCTGCTGGATACAGAAGGGGAAATGGCGGTGATTATTACGGATCAGAGTATGCCGGAGATGACGGGTCTGGAATTGTTGAGCAAGGCGCGAGTCCGTTTCCCCCATACCATTGGCATTCTGTTAACTGGGTACAGTGAGGATGCCCTAGAAGCCTCGGAAGATATGATGAATAAAGCGAATGTTTTTAAATGCATCAGTAAGCCGTTTGATATTCAGGACCTCAAGGCACTTGTTCAAAAGGCGGCTGAAATATACCAAACTAACAAGCAAAGCGCGTAATTTTAAGAAAGATGCTCTTTTTCCCCATTCAGCGTGAATGGGGATTCCCAGTTGAGTGGATTGTGCCTCAAACACCCAGGAGCAAGATCGGGTTGGAATGGCTAGAATCACTCCCCAAGAGAAAATCCGGCGATCGCCTTGGACCCAATCCCACAGGATTGCCCTTTCCATCGGAGACTACTGCTAGGGTAAACCGGCGAGTTGTTGCTACTTTTGTCTAGTTGCTCATCCCGGCGATCGCAGCGGTTCCTTCAATTCCAGGGTCAGTCCCCTCCAAACCATCTCCCCCGGATGTTCACCCTCTTGAGTCACCCTCTCTCCCCAAGGTCTCAATCCCCCGGATCAAACTTAAACCCTAAAATTCCCAATCCCTCCATCACAAATCTAGGGAATCCCTGACAAAAAGGCTATGAAATCCGGAGAACTTGGTTAATAATGAACAGTTGATCGGTATTGCAGTAGAGGCAAAAAGTAATGGGTCGCGCTACCAAAGTCGTCCTGGCATATTCTGGAGGAGTCGATACCTCCGTTTGCATTCCCTACTTAAAAGAAGAGTGGGGCGTTGAAGACGTAATTACCCTAGCGGCAGATTTGGGACAAGGTGAAGAACTTGGCCCGATTAAGGAAAAGGCTTTAACCTCCGGTGCCAGTATCTCCCTGGTGGAAGACGTGACGGAAATCTTTGTCAAAGATTATGCCTTTCCCGCCATTCAAGCAAATGCTCTGTATGAAAACCGTTATCCCCTGGGAACGGCCCTCGCTAGACCCCTAATCGCTAAAATTCTCGTAGAGGCGGCGGACAAATATGGGGCTGATGCGGTGGCCCACGGCTGTACTGGCAAGGGAAATGACCAGGTGCGTTTCGATGTGTCGATCGCCGCGCTCAATCCCAATATCAAGGTCCTCGCACCAGCCCGGGAATGGGGCATGAGTCGGGAAGAAACCATTGCCTACGGTGAAAAGTTTGGCATCCCCACTCCGGTGAAAAAATCCTCTCCCTACAGTATTGACCGCAATCTGTTGGGACGGAGTGTGGAAGCAGGTCCCCTGGAAGACCCCTGGACTGAACCGGAAGAAGAAATCTATGTGATGACGAAGGCGATCGCCGATACTCCGAATGAACCGGAATATGTGGAAATCACCTTTGAGCAAGGTCTCCCCACCCATGTCAATGGCAAGGCCCTCTCTCCCGTGGCACTAATTACGGAGTTGAATGAGGTGGTGGGTCGTCATGGGATCGGACGCATCGATATGATCGAAAATCGTCTGGTGGGGATTAAATCTCGGGAAATCTACGAGTCTCCGGCCCTCCTGGTCCTGATTCAAGCTCACCGAGATATCGAAAGTCTCACCCTAACCAAAGATGTCACTCAATACAAACGCGGCATCGAAGAAACCTACAGCCAAATGGTTTACAACGGTCAGTGGTACAGTCCCCTGAAGATGGCCCTGGATGCGTTCATCCAAAAAACTCAAGAGCGCGTCTCGGGTACGGTCCGGATTAAACTGTTCAAGGGAACGGCAAGCATTGTCGGGCGCAAGTCCAATGAGTCTCTCTATGCGCCGGATCTGGCGACTTATGGGGCGGATGATACCTTCGACCATAAAGCTGCTGAAGGGTTTATCTATGTCTGGGGTCTGCCAACTCGGATTTGGTCTGAGAAGGTTAGAGGTAACTAATCTCACCCTTTAAATGGTAATAAGGCAAAAGAATCGCGTTATCTTTTGCCTTTTGCCATCGGTGTTATTTCATTATTTTGTGATTCAATATTTGGTTATTCAATATATAGCGCGTCTACAGGGATTGGAGAATTCCTTAAAGGAGTGGGAGCATCTTGCTCCCTTATCACAGTAGGGAGCAAGATGCTCCCACTCCTCAAGTCTATGGTTAGACTGCTGCAAAACGGGCTATAGAAGCGGGGATTGCCGCTACAACTGATGTCAGTCATGGCGATCGCCATCCCTACAGGTGATTCGGATCAATGTTCCCTGTTTTTAAGTTATCAAAGTTAGAGTCGATAGGGGCATCGCTACCCCTACCTCTCCTTCAGAACCGTGCATGAGACTTTCACCTCACACGGCTCCTCAGTAATGCCACCCTGTTGTGGGTACGATTCACTCGCTCGAAATATCCGCTTTTGCAACTTG
>NZ_JAFLQW010000077.1 GCF_017313335.1 Phormidium pseudopriestleyi FRX01
AAGTTTTTGAGTTTACTTCCTTTATTCCCCCGTAAATAGTTTCAATGGTGCGACCTATACCCCGATCGCCAGTTTTCTCCTATAGCGCTGCTGTAGTAACTGTCGTGATTGCCTTACTCCTGACCCTCGCCTTCAAACCCATCCTGGCTTCAACCCCGTTTTTGTTCTTTTTTGTAGCCATCACGGGGACGACTTGGTATGGGGGAATTGGTCCAGGTTTGGTGACCACAGTGCTATCTGTGTTAGCCCTGGACTATATTGTACTGGTTCCGGCCTACAGCTTCACCGGAATCAGTGGAACCAACCTGCTGCGAATGGGGTTGTTTGCCTTATTCACCCTAGTAATTGCCCAGCTAAACGTTAAACTCCATCAGACAAAACGGCAGCTAGAAGTCAGCTTGAATCAGATGCAAGAAAGTGAAGAACGCTATCGGCGGATTGTCGAAACTGCCTCGGAAGGCATCTGGATTTTGGACGAGACAGGGCAAACCCGCTATGTGAATCAGCGGATGGCGCAAATGTTGGGCTGTTCTCCAGAATCTATGCTCGATCGCTCTTTTTTTGAGTGGTTTGACCAGGGATCTCGCCCCCAGGGATTTACGAGAACCTAACTCAACCTTATCCCGGATTCCGCGAACAATGGGATGGGCGATTTCGCCGTTCAGATCAGTCGTTACTTTGAGAGATCGTCTCTATGAATTCCATTTTTGATGACCAGAATCAGTTTCAGGGGACCCATCTGATGCTCACCGATGTCAGCGATCGCCAAGAAACCCAGGAACGCCTCCAACTCTCTTTAGAAGCAGGAGGCATAGGATGTTGCGATTGGAATCTGATCACCAACGAGATTGTTAGATCCGACAATCTTGCGGAAATTTACGGGGTGAGTCCGGGTCAGTTAGAGGGGACATTTGAGGGATTTTTAAACCTAGTTCATCCCGAGGACCGGGAACGAGTCCAAGGAGCGATCGCCCATGCTGTGGCCGAAACCAGCCTCTACAGCTTAGAATTTCGCATTCAGCCCTCAGCGGAGGAGATTCGCTGGATCCTGGGCAAAGGAAAAGTCTTTAAAGATGCCAGTGGTCAAGCCGTCCGGATGACAGGGATTTCGATGGACATCAGCGATCGCAAGCGCACCCAGGAAGAACGAGATCTGCTACTGACGGACCTCGAATCCCAACAACAACTCCTGAGTGCAGTTTTGCAGCAAATGCCTGCGGGGGCGATCGTCGCCGAGGCCCCATCGGGGCAGTTAATCTTGATGAATCAGCAAGTTAGAGAAATTTTCGGCATTTCCCTCACTCCCTTAATTAGGATCCCAGATTATCCCGAGACTCCCTATCAAATTTTTCACCCTGATGGTCAACCCTATCACCCAGTAGCATTACCCCTAGCGCGATCCACCTCTACCGGAGAGATTGTGGTTGAAGAAGAACAGGAAATCCAACGCGCTGATGGGACCCGGGTCACCGTCCTCGCCAACTCCGGTCCCATTCGCAATGCCGAGGGCCAAATCGTCGCCGCAGTGGTGACCTTTTATGACATCACCGAACAAAAACGCGCCCAAAATCAAATCAAGCGCTATGCCGATGTGGTCAAAAATATTCAAGTGGGATTAACAGTCTGGCAACTCACCGATGCAGAGGAATCTCTTTCTTTTGAGCTAATTAGCGCCAACCCCGCAGCGAGTCAAATAGTCGGACAAGATTTAGAACAAGCCGTAGGAATGCGGCTTGAGACTTTATTTCCCCATCTAGTGAAACCTTCACGGATTGTCGAGTTGATAGAGGTTTTGGATGGTTCATCGGTGTGGGATTTTCCCGAAGTCATCTATAACAATACTTCAGAGGACCGCTATTTTTCCTTGAAAGCCTTTCCCTTGCCCAGTCGCTGTCTGGGATTAGCTTATGAGGATATTACCGATCGCAAACAAGCGCAACAAGCCTTACTCGAAAGTGACCAGCGGTTTCGGATCATGGCCGATGCTGCGCCGGTTTATATTTGGTTATCGGGAATTGATCAGCAGTATTATTACTTTAATCAACTTTGGTTGGAGTTTACCGGGAGGACTTTAGAAGAGGAAATTGGCAATGGCTGGCTGGACGGAGTACATCCCGATGACCGGCAATTTTGCCTTAATATTTATCATCAAGCCTTTGAAGATCGCCAACCCTTTGAGATGGAATATCGCCTGCGCCGATATGATGGGGAATACCGTTGGTTGTTAGATCGAGCAAGGCCTCGGTTTTCCTCCGATGGCAGATTTGAGGGGTATATCGGGTCTTGTATTGATATTAGCGATTACAAAATTTACGAGACTGAAATTAAGCGTCTCAATGCCAGTCTCGAACGCCGGGTGATGGACAGAACCGCCCAACTTGAATCGGCGAATCAGGAACTTGAATCCTTTGCTTATTCTATTTCCCACGATTTGCGTGCTCCCCTACGACATATTAGCGGATTTATGAATTTACTGCGTAAACGGCTTGATCCCTCCCTAGAAGAGCAGAGTCAGCACTATCTTAATGTTATTATCGCCAGTACCCAGCAAGCTGAAGAGTTGATTGATAATTTGTTAGCCTTTTCGCGCATGGCACGTTCTGAGATACGCTGGATTAAAGTCGATATGAATCAGCTAGTCGAAGAGGTGCGAGAAACCTTGGAAATGCAAATAGGCGATCGCAAAATTATCTGGGAGATTGCCTCCTTACCCACCGTGGAAGGTGAACCCACCATGTTAAGATTGGTCTTGCAAAATCTCCTGGATAATGCGATTAAGTACACCCAACGACAGAAACAGGCTAAAATCACCGTGGGGTTTAATGAAAGTGACCTCGAATTTATCTTTTTTGTGCGAGATAATGGCATTGGATTTGATATGCGTTACGCGCACAAACTCTTTGGAGTTTTTCAACGCTTGCATAGCAATCCTGATTTTGTTGGCACCGGCATCGGACTCGCCAATGTTCGCCGGATCATCTATCGTCATGGAGGCCGCACTTGGGCCGAAGGTGAGGTAGATTTGGGTGCTACCTTTTATTTTTCTCTCGCCAAAGAACCGGAACGGGAACTGGACTTTGCCGCTAATACTCTAGGAGAAAAATAATCATTTACATCCTTCTAAATCCCGCTAAAACCCTGTACAGCCTCAAGAGGGTTTGGTATCCAAACCCTAGCCCTGTCAAGGTGTATTTGTAGGGGCGCAATGCGCAGGCCCTAAATGGGGCCTGCGCATTGCGCCCCTACATGAAACAACGATTTTTTGTCATTAAATTTACCACCTTGACAGGGCTAACGCTTTTGACCCATTGAAGGAAGTAGAGTACAATCTTCCATTTTATAGCGACCCTAAATCATTTTGACAATGGATCCAAGCCCGAGACCCTAGGAACACTTACATCTTGCTCGCTTTCTTTATGTTAAATTCATTTAAACGCGCTATATATAAAAAAACACAATCATGGATTATGGTCATCCCCGCAAAACAAGATAAAATTTGAGCGTTATTTACCACTTAAACCCCATGAACCAGGAAGAAGAAAAGATGGATGTCAAAAGGATTCTATTGGTAGAAGATAATACCAATGAGATAGAGCTAATTTTAACGGGTCTGGAGGAAAATCACCTAACCAATGAAGTCATCGTTGTGCGCGATGGCGAGGAAGCGTTAGATTATTTGTTTCGTCGGGGTATTTTTAAATTGAGGCAGGAAGGGCATCCGCTCGTAGTGATACTTGACCTCAAACTGCCCAAAATCGATGGACTAGAAGTGCTGGCACAAATTAAGTCTAAAAAGGATTTGCGGCAGATTCCCGTGGTGATTTTGAGCGGTTCTCGGGAAGAATCGGATATGATGACCAGCTATAATCTAGGGGTGAATGGCTATGTCATCAAGCCCTTAGACTTCCACGATTTTGTGGATACCATTAGAAGCCTAGGGCTATTCTGGGCCGTAGTCAATCAACCCCCTCCAGGCTCCTTGCCTTCTCAATCACGAGAATTGAGTGACCCAACTAAGCAAATAATGGACGATTAAAGTGCTGCATATCCTACTGCTAGAAGATAGTCTACTGGATGCAGAGCTAATAGAGGCCCACTTGCAAGAGGGTGGTCTAAACGTTTCTGTAGTGCGGGTAGACACCTGCGAAGCCTTCCAAGATGCCCTGGAAAGTGGTCAATTTGACGTGATTTTGGCTGATTACTCCCTCCCCTCCTTCGATGGATTTTCCGCCCTGAAAATGGCCCAAGGTCAATGTCCGGACCTACCTTTTATCTTTGTGTCAGCGACTTTGGGGGAGGAAGTGGCCCTGGAAACTCTGAAAAGTGGAGCCACGGATTATGTCCTCAAGCAGCGGTTAGAACGACTGGTTCCCTCGGTGGAACGAGCGATTAGAGAGGCTAAAGAACATCACGATCGCCTGCGCGCAGAAGCAGCACTCCAAGAAAGCGATCGCCGGTTTAAAATGGCCCTAAAAAATTCATTTATCTGCATTTTCCAACAAGACCGGGACCTCAAATACCAATGGATTCATAATCCCCAGGGACCCGAAACCGCAGAGGAAATTGTCGGGGAAACCGACTACTTTTTATTTTCCAAAGCGGATGCCGACTGCCTCAGCGCCCTCAAACGAGAGGTGATTGCCACGGGAACTCGCACTCGCGTCGAAATTTCGGTGACCCTGGGGGGCGAACTCCGGGACTACGACCTGATTTTAGAACCTTTATTTGGTGAGCAACCGCATCAGGACCCCACCCTGGTGGTGGCGCTGATGGGTACTGCCTTGAATATTACCGAACGCAAGCAATCGGAACGAGAACTGTACCGTCGGGAACAGCAATTTAGAGCTTTAGCAGAAAACGCGCCGGATATTATTACTCGCTTTGATCGACAACTGCGCCATATTTACATCAACCCGGCGATCGAAAAAGCCACTGGAATCCCGCCAGAGGAGTTTATTGGCAAAACTAATGCGGATTTAGGATTTCCTGAAAAATTTTACTTACCGTGGTCCCGACATTTTCAACAGATTTTTGTCACTGGAGAACCGGGTTTTCTGGAATTTGAGTTTCCTTCCTCCACCGGAACCCGGACTTATCAATCCCAGGCGGTTCCAGAATTTGACTTAGAGGGTAATGTTGAGTCTTTATTGTGCATTAGTCGGGATGTCACGGAAAGCAAAAAAGCTGAACAGGTCCTGCGAGAGAGTGAGGCCCGGTTCCGACGGTTGATGGATTCCAATACGATTGGCATGGGATTCTGGCATGGGGATTGCATTACCGTTGCCAATGATGCTTTTTTGCAAATGCTGGGTTACTCCCAAGAGGACCTGAAAATTGAACCGTTCCGATGGCGCAAGATTGCCCCATCGGAATATTTGCATCTGGATGAAAATGCCAATCAGCAAGCGCGTCAAACGGGCTATAGTGAGCCATTTGAAAAGGAATTTTGTCACAAAAATGGCATTCGGATTCCGGTGATTGTGGGAGGGGCGATTTTTGACAAAAATGTGGATGCGGGGGTCTTTTTTGCCCTGGATTTGACCGATCGCAAACGGATGGAAGAGGCACTACAGGAACAAGCTGAGGCGTTAGAACGCGCTAATCAGGTCAAGGATGAGTTTTTAGCGGTCCTCTCCCATGAGTTGCGATCGCCCCTGAATGCGATTCTCGGATGGTCTCAGTTACTGCTAAATCGCAAATTTGATGAAGCTACGACTCGTCGAGCTTTGGAGACAATCGAGCGCAATGCGCGATTTCAAGCTCAACTGATTGAGGATTTGCTGGATGTTTCCCGCATCCTGCGCGGCAAGCTGACTTTGAAAATCACGCGAGTAAATTTATCTACCCCAATCAGCGCGGTGATCGACAGTTTGCGTCTGGCGATCGAAGTCAAATCCCTTCGACTTGACTATTCCATAGATCCCAGTGTCCCCCCGGTGATGGGAGACTCCAACCGCTTGCAGCAAGTAGTCTGGAATCTCCTGTCTAATTCGGTGAAATTTACTGAACCCGGGGGTCAACTAACCCTGCGCCTCAAACAAGAGGACCGATGGGTGATTCTGCAAATCCAGGATACGGGAGTGGGTATTCTGACAGAATTTCTCCCCCATTTGTTTGAATATTTCCGCCAAGGGGATTCTTCTACTACGCGCAATCATGGGGGACTTGGGATTGGATTAGGACTGGTGCGCCATCTGGTGGAACTGCATGGGGGAACCATCAGTGCAGAAAGTCCGGGAGTGGGACAGGGGGCAACTTTTACTATAAAACTCCTGGCGATCGCCTTCAAAACTGATACCCAAACCCAATTGCCGCACTCTTCTGCCAAGCCGAAACTGACTGGAGTGCGGGTCCTGATTGTGGATGACGATGATGACTCGTTGCAGTTTATCCAGCTTGTCTTAGAACAGTCTGGATGCCAAGTCCGGGCGATCGCCTCCACCGTTGAAGCCCTCGCCATCTTTTCTGACTGGAAACCGGATCTGCTGATTAGCGATATTGCTATGCTAGATGAGGATGGGTATAGTTTTATCCGCAAAATTCGGGCAATGGAGAGAAACGCCGAGGGACAAATTCCTGCAGTAGCGCTGACAGCTTATGCCCGAGAAGAAGACCGCAATGCTGCTTTTTTAGCTGGATTTCAAGCACATTTAACTAAACCAATTGACCCGAAAGCATTAATGGCGGCGATCGAATTATTAACCCGACCGATTGAGGTATTTTAGATGAGGGAAAATATTCCGTGTCACGACTTCAGTCGTTTCCGCGTGACTTAGCTAACGCCAAGTCACGCGCTCAAAGGATGCTTAAACTCCAGTCTTCAAACAGGTGCTTAAGCCTTAGCCCTGTCAAGGTGATAAATTTGATGACCAAAAATCGTTGTTTCATGTAGGGGTTTGGTCACCAAACCCTCTGATATGATGTAGGGGTTTGGTCACCAAACCCTCTTGATGGCTTAAGCTACAAACATTTCCTTGATCCTCTCCCATCTCTTAATGAGAGAGTTTTTCTAGGAAAATCTGCCGATCGCCCCGGTAAATGACTTTGAGTTTTTCCTGGAAAACCGTCATAAAGGCATCAATCCCTCGCCCGGTATTACAATGCGGGCGATCGGGAAATTCAAAGTGGTAGTCATCAAAAATAATCATGCCGCCTTCTTTGATGAGTCCCCAACTTAATACCGCATCTTGGAGGACATCAATGGCAAAATGAGAGCCATCAATATAGACAATATGATAGAAATTTAACAGGAGCGATCGCAACACTTCTTGCGACAATCCTACCCGTTTATCGACCTTGTGTTTAGCACCACTTTTTTCAATATTTCCGTCAAATCTCTCTTCTACTGATTTCTGCACCGTCGGGTCATTCTTTTTACTCTCCACCACCCCCTCAAAATTATCAATACAGGTAATCCGGGCGGTTTCATGGGTAAGAATATTATCCAGCAACCAACAACTCGCCATGCCTTCAAAACAGCCCACTTCTACCACTCTCAAGTTAGGCATATTGGCATATTTGCGGAAATTCTGTTCCCATATTGGCATGACGCCGGTAAAACAGTCGGCGCTGACGTTATAGCCTTTTTGAGCAAATTGGAGAGTATAGGGAATCGTGGAGAGTTTTTTCTGGAGAATTTCGTTATTAGGCTTAAATTCTAGGGCTTTCTTTAAGGCAATTTCGGCTTGATAAACTTTTTCTACGTTACTGGTAAATAAGGCTTGATAGTACAGAGACATCCCCAGATTATAATGAGCCTGACTGGACCTGGGTTCAAGTTCTACCATTTTCTGGGCGGCATTGGCGGCTTGAGCATATTTGCAATTCGCCCAACTTTTTTCAATGACGCGCTGGTAAATGGTTCGCAGCACTTCCTGAGATTGGGGGGTATAAATGGCTGATAAAATATAACGAGCAGAACTATATTCTGACTGATTAGGGGGGATTTGGTTTAAGAGTTCAGCCGCTTCACTTAATTTACCTTGGGCCAAAAATGCCATTCCTAGGGGGTAAGTGATGGAAATTTCGGGAACGAGGTTTTTAGCTTTCCAGAAGCAGAGAATCGCGTCTTGGAATTCTCCATAGTCGCAATGTTTAAGGGCTTTATTGCGATAATAATTCCCATAAGCTTGTTTGAGGCTGATGTTCTGGTTCCAGTCGGGATGATTTAAGAGTTTTTGGGTTAAAGCAGCCCCTAAGAGGTCGAGGGATTTAACATGAAAAATTTGACCTTCGGCGAGTTGGCGTAAGACTTCGATGAGGAGGGTTTGGTTGAGGTGAGAATAGTTGGAGGAGGCGAGTAATTCGGCGGTGGTGATTAACCGTTCGGTGAGGGTTGAGTGGAGGATGCCGAGGTGCAGGTAAAGTGGCAGACGGGCGAGATGGTTATTGATATCATTGGGGGCGATCGCACTGATGCGATCGCGCAAGACTAAGGCAGTTTGCCAGTCCCTGACGGATTCTTTCTGAGTGGCGATCGCCACTAAAAGCTCATAAAGCTGCTGTCGCCACTGTTGAACTTGAGGCGGTGTTCCCTGGGACAATACCGCATTCCAACACTGTTCCGCTTCCGTTTGCTTTCCTTGCAGTAACAAAGCGACCCCTAAATACCAGTAATTGACAATCACCTGGGGTTGCGCTTGAATGTTTTGTCGGCAAAGGGCAACTGCCCCCGCATAGTCCTGCTTTGCTAAATATTCCGTAACCATCGGTTGGACTTGCATGATTTCTATTCCTGTCTATTTTCAATCAAGGGTTAATGTTTCAGGGATGAAAGTTCCCCTATCCCCCAGGGATTTTTTTGAGGTCCTTTGGAGGAAAAACGTTGTTCTGGCATATTCAGGAAACATCGCCTCCCCAAAATAGCCTCAGTGAATTCTGGGGAATTCTATAGGATACAAAAGAATCCCCAAGAATACAAAAAAACCGGGCTTTTTGCAAAACCCGGTGGATTCAAAACCTGGATCAGCCCTTACAAATATTGCTGCAAGAATTGTTCCAATCTATCCAAACCCTTCTCAATGGTGGGTAAATCCGTGGCATAAGATAAGCGGATGCAGTCATCGTCTCCGAAGGCAATTCCCGGAATGGCAGCAACCTGGTAAGATTCCAGTAAGGCATCACAGAATTTCAGGGATTTCATCCCGGTTTTAGTGATATTCAGAAACACATAAAAAGCACCTTCAGGTTCCGGACAAGTAATGCCGGACATCCCCCGAATGCGTTCCAAGACCGCGACCCGGCGCAGGGCAAAGGCTTGAAGCATTTCTGCGACACAATCTTGCTCGGATTCCAAGGCGGCGATCGCCCCATATTGAGCAAAGGTACAGACATTGGAGGTACTATGACTTTGAATGGTACTCGCTGCCTGGATCAGTTCGGCATCTCCCGCTAAATACCCAATTCGCCACCCAGTCATTGAGTATGCCTTGGCAAACCCATTACTGATAATCGTGCGTTTGAATACTTCTTCGGAAACCTCGCCGATACTCAAATGTTGGGCGTCATTGTAGAGGATTTTCTCGTAAATCTCATCGGAAACCACTAAAATATCCTGTTCAACCACCACAGCAGCTAAGGCGCGAATCTCGTCGGGGGAATACACCATTCCCGTGGGATTAGACGGGGAATTGAGAATAAACAGCTTGGTTTTCGGGGTACAAGCGCTTCGCAGTTGGTCTGGAGTAATTTTATAACCACTTTCGGCAGTGGTGGAGACGATCACCGAGACACCGCCAGCTAGGGTGACCATTTCTGGATAACTCAACCAGAAGGGGGCCGGGATAATCACCTCATCCCCGGGGTCGAGGAGGGCCAGCATGAGGTTAAAGAGAGAATGCTTGCCGCCATTGGTGACGATGACATTTTTCGCGGAATAGTTGAGATTGTTATCGGTTTTGAGCTTGTGGGCGATCGCTTCTCGTAACTTCGGTTCACCGGCGGCGGGTCCATATTTGGTTTTCCCCGCATTCAATGCTTGAATTGCCGCCATTTTGATATGGTTTGGGGTATCAAAATCCGGTTCACCTGCACTAAAACTACAAACATCTATCCCATCGGCTTTCATCGCCTTAGCTTTGGCGGCGATGGCCAAGGTCAGTGATGGCGTTACCTGTCCAACTCTTGTTGCCAGCTTCATTATGCCTACTTCAACTGAGAATAAATTTAAGGATATGCTTCGCTCAGAATATCCTACTCTACCCACTCTCAGGCCAGGATGTCAGGCGATCGTGACATCACAGGACAGATAAACCTCTTGAATGCCATCAAACAATTTGACGCCTTCAGCAAAGGGTCAAGGGATGGGTTGGCGTCCAGAAATTAACCCACAACCCCCAGCCCGCTTGTTAATCACGGCGGTTCGCACCGCTTGGGCGAAGTCGTTGTCATTATTTTTTATAGAAAGCACCGTAAAACCCATGTGCTTTAGCCGTGGGATATAAGGTGGGTGAACGTAGGTACGTAGTTAACCAAATCCATGGTATAATTAGTCTGTGCGTGCGTTTCGTTTAACCTAAATGGGTAGCAATACTCAG